>JAAYAK010000237.1 GCA_012719415.1 Syntrophorhabdus sp. | reverse complement strand
TCTGCCCTCTTCTGTCCGAGGACAAGGTTGTACTCCACGGTGCCTCTTTCGTCGCAATGGCCTTCGATCCTGACCTTCTTGCCGGCATTCGCTTTAGCCTGGAACCATTTCATGTTCTCTTTCAGTATCGCGCCATCGGCATCCCTGATGGCATACTTGTCGAAATCGAAGTTGATGTCCTTCAGCGGGGAAACCGCTACGGGAACTTCAGCCTTCTGTTCCGGCGGTGCAACCTTTGCCGGTTCCGCTTTCGGAGGCGGGGTCTCGCCTTTCATGTGCTGCCAGAAACATCCGCATCCACCTAATGAAATGCTGACGAGTGCAACCAGTAAAATAACAGACAATGACCTTATTTTCATGTTCCACCCCTTCCTTTAAAAAATTAGAGGGTATACCCTTTACACCGGATATACCCTCGCATACAACATTACTTTTTCTCCGGTGCTGGCTTTTCTGCTGCCGGTTTCGCTTCCGCGGGCTTCTCCGGTGCGGGTGCCGGTTTCTCCTCTGCGGGAGGCGGAGGCGTCGGTTTTGCCTCTTCCTTCGGTGGTGCCGGTTTCGGAGGCTCTGCGGACGGACCGCATCCGATCAGTGAAAAACCTGCAAAAAAAGCGATAGCTATCATCAACGCGACGAGCTTCTTCATCTATTTTCACCTCCTTTCTTGTTGATATTCGACTATTAAGAATACATATATACCAACCATCCTAATATGTAAATTAAAATTTTTCAATAATTACTTCTTTTTTGATGGAATCAACATCCGTTTTTCTGCACAGACCCCCGGAAGCGGCAAGGACCGTCGCCGTACCGCACGCCACGCCGACCCTTAAAGCCTCTCTAAAGCTGCCCGAGTCGCTCATCACCGAGACCAGGCCTCCCATGAATGAATCACCTGCCCCCAGTGAATTTCGCACCTTCACCTTCGGCGGCGTGACATGATAATCGCCTTCTTGTGAGAACCCGAGGGCACCCCGCGCCCCCATTGACACAACTATATACTCGACACTATCCCGGAAAGGCTTAACAGCTTCAGCGATCTCCTTTGTCTCTTTGGCCTTCGTGGCCGCCAGTCTGTTCAACTCGAAGATATTGGGCTTGATCAGGAAGGGGCCGGCATCGACCCCCAGGCTGAGGGCCGTCTGATCGGAATCGAGGAAGGTGCTGATCCCTTTCCCCTTGAGAATGGCAATAAGCTCCGCGAAGATGCCATCACGGAGACCGGCCGTCGTGCCGCTCAAAACCACGCAGCTGCCGTCGGGGATCCCTTTCACCTTGTCGAGAAAAGAGGCGGTATCATCTTCCCCGATCACCGGGCTTGACGTAGACAGCAATGTGCGGATCTTTTTCTTCCGCTGGTAGATCGTTATGCTGGAACGCGTTTCCTGACCGATCCGGACAAAATCCGTGACAATACCTTCCTTGGCAAGCAGGTCCGCAAGTTCGAGACCCGTATACCCGCCTGCAAAACCGAGCGCAATACTGCGGCCTCCGAGCTCCCTGATGACCCGTGATACGTCGATCCCCCTGCCGCCGGGTCTCCTGTTCTCATCGGTAATGCAATTGACGTCGTCGTACACGAGTTCTTCCACCCCGACGACCCTTTCGAGAAGAGGATCCAATGTGACGGTGTATATCATTGATCATTGAGATTGTATTAGATAAAGAAAAAAATGGCCAGAAAATTCTTCTTATCTGTCCCGGGTCGTGTTTTCAGGGGTTGGGACGTGCGGCATGTGACCGGTGACCCGGCACCTGACGCTACACGAGCACCCCAAGTTCCTCCACGACCGCTCTCGGGTCGAGAGGGAGCTCCCGCTGGCTCTTGTCCGCCATGTTCCTCAGCGTGATGATACCTCTGTCGATCTCGTCATCGCCGAGGATAAGGACGAAATCGCACTTCAGGTTGTCGGCATAGCGCATCTGGGCCTTGAGGGATTTCGCGTCGTAGGCGTATTTCAGGGGTAACCCCGCAGCGACGAAGGCCTTCACAAAGGGCACGAGGTGGCCCCTCGCCTGATCGCCGACACAGGCGAAGAAACACAGCTTCCCGCTCTTTTCGGCCGAGGACGGAACGAGCATGGACAAGCGCTCGACACCGATCGCGAACCCGATGCCGGCCGTGGCCGGACCACCCATCTCTTCAACGAGATTGTCGTATCTGCCGCCGGCGATAAAAGCCTTCTGCGCGCCGAGGTCCTCCGACGTGACCTCAAAGACCGTCTTCGTGTAATAGTCGAGGCCTCTCACCAGACGCTTGTTGATCTCGACATCGATACCGAAGTCTCCCAGGTACCCCTCGAAAGACCCGAAGTGCTCCCTGCATTCTCCGCACAGCGAATCAAAAAGGAGGGGGGAATCGCCGGTGACCCTGATGCATTGCTCGTTCTTGCAGTCGAAGATCCTCAAGGGGTTCCTTTCGAGCCTCCTCAGGCAATCCTCGCAAAGCTGGTCCTTTCTCGTCTCAAAATAATCGATGAGCACCCGGCGGAAGGATTCCCGGCAGGTCTTGCATCCAACACTGTTGACCTCTATCCGGTAACGCCCGATGCCCAGTTCATCGAGGATCATGCGGATCATGAAGACCAGTTCGGCATCGACGAGGGCTTCCTTCACTCCGAAGACCTCCACGTCGATCTGGTGGAATTCCCGGTAGCGCCCTTTCTGGGGCCTCTCGTGGCGAAACATGGGGCCGATGGAGCTGACCTTCGTCATCCTTTCCGTCGCGTAAAGGCCTTCCTGCAGATAGGAACGCACCATGCCCGCGGTGGCCTCCGGTCGCATGGTCAGCGAATCGCCCCCCACATCGGTGAAGGTGAACATCTCCTTTTCAACGATATCCGTGGTATCTCCGATGCTCCGGACAAAGAGTTCCGTCTTCTCGAGAACGGGCAGCTCGATCTCCCGAAAACCGAGAAGTCCGCTGTATTTCCGAAACACGCTTTCTATGCGCCTGAACTTGTCGAGCTCTTCCCCGAAGATGTCGCGAAATCCCCTGAGAGTCCTTATCTTTTCCATCGATGCTCCCGTGCGTTCGTTGCCTTGATCAATCATTTAGGTATCACAAAACAAAGAAGAATTGAAAGTGATTTTTGCCCCGGGGCCCTTACGAGAGAAGGCGGGCTATCCTTTGGCCGGCCGAAGCGACAAGCCCGTTTATCAGGCTGTCACGCCGGTCTTTCAGAAGACGGTAACGGCCCATCGCCTCATCGCGCGGACCATCGTTGCCGGCGAGGTCCTCCCTCACCGCGATCTGCAGTTCCTGCGCCACGGCATCCGCTGATGCCACGGCCTCGTCGCTGCCATAGACATCACGGGCCAGGATGATGAGGGCGTCGACGGCGATACCGTTGAGTTCCGCCATCGATCTTGCGCCCATCGCCTCCCTGTCGATGAGTCCCAGGGACCTCAATACCACGAAGACAAAACCGGTCATGCAAAGAAAGGACGCGCAGGGATCGAGACTCGCTTCATCGCCGACGTCATAGAGCGAACACCGGCCGCCGGAAAGGAAGACACAGGGTCTGGCGTCCTCTCCTGTCCACATGAGGGTCCGATAGTCTTTGTCTTTCGGCATGTCCCCTGCAAGGTCTCGACCCAGCCGGGATGTTCCCTGCCGCGGAAATGTGACGGATGGGACACCGCCGAGCTTCATGACGTCCTCGGGCGAGAACAGGCTTTCCGCGTGCTCCGCTTCGGCCACGGGGAAAACGTCCAGAAGGTCTTCTTCCCGCAAACCATTTTCCTGGAAATGCCTGCGCAGACCCTGAAGCTTCCAGGGGCCTATCGTCACCCCGTGCACGAGAAGCCTGCCGGTGAAATGACAGCAATATGCCGGGCAGGACGCGACGGGACAGGATGGCTTGCGAAAGATATCGGCTCCCCCTTCCTCCTCGAGGAGACGCAGCAGTTCTGCGGACCTGATCCGGGTGGTATCCGGAGCGGGGCCGGCCGGAGGGGAGAACGATCCTTCCACGACGCGCGCGGCCCACCTGATCTCATCGACACGCTCGTAGTTCCTGTCGAGGGAAACGGCCCTCCCCAGGTCGTCGCGGGCAAGGTCCGGCCTGCCGAGCGCCTCAAGGAATATCGCCCTTTCATGATAGTAGTCGGCGACTGCCGGAGCCAGCTTGATGGCCCTCGACATCGCCCCGACGGCGCCCGCGACGTCGCCGGCCGCGTAAAGGGTCCGGGCCAGCCCGTACCAGGCATAGGGTATCTCGCGGATATCAATGGCCCTCTGGAAGAACACGACGGCCTCTTCCAGATCGCCCTCTTCCGTGAGGGCAGCCCCCATGGAGTGATAGTACTTTTCTTTCAACGCCTCGGCGTCTTCACGATGCGGCACCGTCCTTATCCTCCCCGCACATGTTACCACGCCCGGGACCATACTTCCACACATCGCCGCCCGGGAACAAATGTATTGAAAAACGGCGGCAATTCATTCAGAATGGTTGTCGTATGCCTTCCCCATCCGAACGGCACGCCGCATTCCGCTGGATCGTCATTACCGTGGCCTTCGGCGCCTTCATGTCAAAGCTGGACAGCTACATCGTCAACATTTCCCTGCCCACGATAGCGGCACGCTTCAACGTGACCACGGCGGAGGTCTCCCGGGTCGTCCTTGTCTACCTTCTCGTTTCGACGAGCACACTTCTGCTCTTCGGCAAGCTGGGAGACCGGTTCGGTCTCAGGAAGGTCTTCTTCCTTGGCTATCTCCTCTTCACCATCGGGTCGCTCCTTTGCGGTGTGGCCCTGTCACTCGAAATGCTCATACTCTCGAGGTTCGTCCAGGGAATCGGCTGCGCCATGCTCACCGCCATCGCCTTCGCCGTCATACCCAGGTTCCTGCCTCACGAGGTCACCGGATGGGCATTCGGCATCGCGGCCACGGGAGCGGCTCTCGGTATAGCCGTCGGAGCGCCGGCGGGCGGCATCATCACCGGCTTTCTCTCCTGGCGATGGGTCTTCCTGGTCAACGTACCCTTTGGCATATTCGCCATGTACGCCGTCAACAGGTATATTCCCGATGAGGACAGGTCTCGTTCCCGGAACCTCAGGAAGGCAGGGTTTGACATACTGGGCGCCGGCTTAAGCTTTGCCGGTCTCGCTCTTCTCGTCTACGGGCTCAACACGGGCCGGGAGTTCGGCTGGACCTCTCCCAGGATCATGGGGTGCTTCGCCCTCGCCCTCGGTCTGCTCGCCGCTTTTCTCATCCGGGAGATCAAATGCGATGAACCGCTCCTGGACCTCAAGCTCTTCAGGAAGTTCCGCTTCAGCGCCGCCGTTGCCTCCACCCTCTTCGCCTATATGCTTCTGGCGGGCAATTCCTTCCTTCTCCCTTTCTATCTTGAACTGGGCAAAGGACTCCCGACGGTCACCGTCGGCCTCGTCCTCATGATCTACTCGGTGATCTACATGGCCGTCGGCCCCTGGGCGGGCCGGATATCCGACAGGGTCTCTCCGAGCGTCCTCTGCGGATTCGCCATGCTTTCCGCCGGCCTTTGCTCTTTTGTCTTCGCTTTCACGCTCGCTGCCCCGGGACTTCTCGCGGTGGTCGTATTTCTCATGTGGATAGCGCTTTCCTTCGGCTTCTTCATCTCGCCGAACAACAACCAGGTGATGAGCCTCGCACCGGCCGAGAGGCAGGGCAGCGCTTCGGGTGTCTTCAACACGATCAACAGCCTCGGGCTGGCGCTGGGCGTATGCTTCTTCGAGATGATCATGTCCCGGCCCTCCGCGCTGCAGCCGCGGTCCTTAACGGGATACAGGGACGCCTACATCTTTGGCGGGATCGTCTGCATCGTGGCGTTCTTCTTCTCGCTGCTCGTGAATCACAGAGGCAAGAGAACAATGACCAATGACCAAATTCCAATGACCAAAGAAACGAACAATACCCAATAACCAAACTGACACAGACAGTTCGTTCCGCCCTGACCCTTGTTCAGTTGGTTGTTGGTGAATTGGTTATTGTCTTTTTCATTGGTCATTGGTATTTGGTCATTGGTCAATTATCCTCTTCATTGGTCATTTTCCTTTCACATGGATACTCCCCAGCCGTCCTCTATGCCGACCCAGTCGCGGTACTTCTCCTCGCCGCCCCGTGCTCCCCAGTCCGAATCGATGGTCAGCTTGGAGCTGATGCCGCCCCGTGGATGACATATCATGACGATGCGGACCCGGTCGGGCTCGTAGGTCTCCATGATGTGGTCGTACATTATGTTGATGAGCCGTTCATAAGAGACGATTATATCCCTGAGCTGGAAGACATACTGCTTGAGAGATTTCAGTTCTATAACCTTCTTCTTCGGGTAGAAAGTCAGATACACGACCGCAAAATCCGGCTGTTCGCCCACACCCAGGAAGGTGAACTCGGGGATCTTTATCTTGATCTCGTATGCCTCCTTCGTGGGGTTGGGTATGGATTTCAGGATCGACCTGTCGACATCCTTGTATGTCTTCACGTTGCCCATTTTTCACCTCTCGATCTTGGACCCTTCTAAATGGTACGGAAAAACTCGCGCACCTCTTCCGCGGCACCGCACGAATACGCCCCCTCAGGACATGGACCCGAAAGACAGGGCGGGCCTGCCTCGCGGAATATCGCCGGCGCCGTTCTCCTTGCCAGCTTCAGCATCTCAATGGCCATCGCCCGTATCTCCCACTGGGCCCGCCGGCAACATCTCTGCGTGAAGAAATGGAGAAGCTCCCTGGCGTTCATGGTCATGATGATCTTCGTCTCGGCCGCGTTGGGAAGGACAAACCGGGCATCCTCGTATGCCGCCTCGCCCTCGATCCCCCGCGCCTTCATCGCCTGGACCAATTCATTGTAGAATTCCTGTATGCCATCCATGAAGAACTCGAAGCGTTCTTTGAGAACGGGGTCCGATCCGATCGACGGCGGGACGATGTAGCCGAACCCGTCTTCCATGCCGACGTACCGCTGTGACTGCTGGCTGTACGAGGCAAGCCGGTGCCGCACGAGCTGGTGGGAACAGGCGCGCGAGATGCCTTCGATGGCAAAGGTGAACGAAGCGTGTTCGATGGGGCTGAGGTGCCCCATGTCGACAAGCTTTTCAATGAAAGGGTGCTGGTTGCCTGCCTCGACCCTTTCCATGACGGCGTCCACACCGGACGCGCTGTAGCACAGCTTCGCCGCCGCCGCCACGGTCTGTTCGGGGTCGGGCGTGTGTGCCAGCAGAACGACTTTCAGTTTCGATTCCAAATCCTGTCTCCTCTCTCTCGCTGTCGATTCAGACCTCTATTCCCTGCCGGCGAAGTTCCTCGGTCTTTTTCTTGGAACACTCCTCGCAGCGGAACTCCGGTCTCACGTCCCGGCTCTTGTCGTATCCCGCGGCCTTCACTATACGATAACCCCTCGCCTCCTTGCCGCAATCGACACAGACAACGGCGTCCCTGACCTCCCACTGGACCGAGAGCAACTCCGATGTGAAAATGAACTTGTCGACCCAGAAGAATATAAGACCGCCTATGAGATTCGCGATCGTCGTCGCCATTATCTTCCCCGTACCGGAAAGCATGTAGAGAACAACGGCGAGAATGGGCGTCGACAGTTGCCATCTCACAAGATAGAGTCCGTAACGCTTCAGGTTCACCTTCGCCATAACCCCTCCTTCCATCAGTGAGTGCTACGAATTAATGTTTGATAACACTCTACTTCTTCCCTCTGTGCTGTGTCAACCGAAATGAATACAACGTTAACAGACCCCGGGAGCAACGACGGATCCCCCGCCGGACCATCAGCGTGGCCCTTCCCGCATTGTTCGCCGAGGACCCATGGCCCATCACGCGCGACCTGCATGTGCTATTATCGCATATCTCCAGTCATACCGGGACACAACACACTCAAAACCAACCTCCGCGAGCCTCTCCGCAAGCTCGCCGGGCCTAAGGAAATGCGCCGGTTCCCTGAATATCTTTTCGCCGCCCGTTATCATGGCACCGATGAGGCTTGACGGGTCGATCTCGAAAACCACCAGCACGCCGCCCTTCCTCAGGACGCGCCTCAATTCGCCCACAGCCCGCCGGGGATCGCTGAAATGATGCATGCTGTCACCCGCAAACACCGCGTCGAAGGCCCTTTCCGGAAAAGGCAGGTCCTCCGCCCTTCCCAGGACCCTCCGCGCAAAGTCCGGCGCAAACCTCAACATGCCCGCCGCCGGATCGATCATGGTAAAAAGAAGATCATTTCGTACCTTGCGGGCAAACTGCGACAGTATCCCTGTTCCCGAGCCCACATCGAGCACGGACCCCGCCCGGGGAACCTCCTGAAGGGATGACGCGAAGACCGTCCTGAAGGCGCGGGGATAAACGAGGGATGAAAAGGCCTTGAAGACAGGGCCAAGCCGATCGAAGGGGATCATTGAGCATAGTATATATCACATTTTTCGCCGAAACGTTGCCGGCAAAGGGCCCGGGAAGGGGGTGTTTAAAAAGGACCGTGTTTTGTGATAGAAAGAAGTTCACACGAAAAGCACCATCCCGTAAGACCAGCAGCGAGATCTGGGGAGGAACGACAATGTATGCTCTGCAATTCGATGAGACCAAATGCCTTCACTGCGAAGGCCAGGACTGCCTGGCGAAGTGTCAATACATACACATCGAGAGGAACGGGACAGAAAGAGAAATGGTCAGGATCGCCCGGGGAGAGGATTCCTTCGTCCTCCACGAGTGCGTGACCTGCTACGCCTGCGAGGAATACTGTCCCATGGGTAACCACCCGTTCTATCTGATCGTTGAGAGACAGGAGGCCCTCCGCATATCTCCCGTCCCCCGGCCGCTCGTGACAAGGGCCGTGAACCTCGGCATTCCTTTCCGGGGGGAACCGGCCGTGAAAGAGATAAACGGGCCGCTCCTCAACATGGCGGCCTTTTCCGAACTGACGCATCTTATACAGGGGAGGCTGTTCGAGGGTCTTCCCGTAATATCAACGGACGGCCGGAAGATGTTCCACTATTTCTGCCAGCTCATGTACCTCCATTACGCCCGAAGTTCCGTCATCAAGGAAAGGCTCCCCGGTATCATAGCCACCATAGAGCGTCACAAGCCGACGGAGGTCATCTGCTTTCACGATGAGTGTTACGGAACATACGCCTCCTACTGTCCGGCTGTGGGGATAGACGTGCCCTTCACCCCTGTCCATTTCTATGAGTACCTCTACGACCGCCTGACGGAATTGAAGGACCTGATAAGGCCCGTCGGCTTCAAGGTGGCCTACCAGCGCCCCTGTTCGTCACGGCTCTCACCGGACAAGCACCGCTTCGTCGGCAAGATCTTCCGCCTCATTGGAGCTAAAGAGGTGACAAGAGAGTTCGTCGACGAGAACGCCCTCTGCTGCGGCGGTACGATACAGGGACAAAGCAGGGAAGGCAGCCGCAGGCGCGCGGCGCAGATCCAGAAGAAGAATGTCGAGGACATGAAGAAGGCGGGGGCCGAGGTTTGCGTCTTCAACTGCCCCGCCTGTCTCCAAACGCTCGGGGGCATGGTGGCCCGCGAGGGCATACGGCCCGTTCACATGAGCGATCTCTGCCGGTTCGCGATCGGCGAGACACCCGCCGGCTGGGAGGTGGCCCGATGACAGCGATCTACCAGGCACTCGTTGACATCGTTGATGCGGATCACGTCTCCGACAGGCCCGAGGAACTCTATATCTATTCCTTCGACCTGGGAACGGCGGAGCCTCACCGGCCTGATTATGTCGTGGCGCCGAGGACCACGGAACAGGTCCGGGAGATAGTGCGTCTTGCCAACAGGGAAAAGGTCCCCGTGGTCCCCCTCGGCGGAGGGCTGTCGCTCGCCGGTCTCGCCGTTCCCCTCAGGGGCGGGATCCTCGTCGACCTCAAGCGCATGGACAGCATAATCGAGGTGAACGAGAAAGGCCGTTACGCCCTTCTTGAATGCGGCGTCTCACAGGGGCAGCTCACCTCCTACCTGGCAACGCACCATCCGGGCCTCACGCATTCGGAACCGGGGGCCCCGCCGACGGCGACCATTGCCGGGAACGTGCTCATTCACGGGCAGGGAGATCTCGCTCAGCCCTACGGTTTCAACTCCGATCAGGTCAACGGCCTTGAGGTCGTGCTGCCGACAGGGGATGTCTGCCGTTTCGGTTCCTGCGCCATAGGCGCTTCATGGTTCACCAATCATCCCCTTCCCGACGTGGGGCTCTTCTTCGGGTGGTGCGGAACGACGGGTATCGTCACCAGGTTGTCCATCCGCCTCTACCCGGCGAGGCGCATCCGGGGTATCGGCCAGTTTGTCGTGGAAGACGAGGAACTCGTGCCTGAGATCATCGGCAAGATCACGAGAACGCAAATGGCGGAGGACGTCATAGCATACAGCCGTGCCATCCCGCCCTTTGGCCTCGGCCTTCAGCACTTCACGGTGAATATCGCCGCGGACACCGAGAAGGAGCTCGAGTTCAAGCAGGAGATCATCTGGGATGATACCCTGGGAGAATACATCAGCCGGGGACAGGGAGGCTACCTGGGATTCACCCGCGGGCTCGATCATCCCCAAATATCGAAAAGCTCCGACTACAAGAAGGGCGGCGGCTTCGAATATGTGGGAAGTATCATGCCCATCGAAAGATACCCGGAATGCTATCGCAGGGGACGGGAGATATCGGAGAGGCATGATATCCCCTACACCGTGACGGGACGGATCGTCGGGGTCGGGCACTCGATGATGTTCGCATGGACCTACGCCTTCAACAGGGCGGACCCCGGCTCGATGCGTGAGGCCCGGGAGGCCCTCCACGAGACCGATGACCTCGTCATCGAGCTCGGAGGTGTCATATGGAAACCGGGAACCTACGGACAGCAGCTTATCATCGAGCGTCTCGACCCGGGCACGCGGGCGCTCATGAGGCGCATCAAAGAGGTCCTCGACCCGGAAGGTATCATGAACCCGGGGAATTGGGAGGGAGTATAGTGTCCATCGATACCTACGAATTCAACGATCTCATCCATCGCTGCTTCAGATGCGGGTACTGCAAATTCCCCACGAACTGGATGGACGTCAACAACTGCCCTCCCTACGCGCGCTTCCGCATGGAGCCTTACTCATGCGGCGGGAGGCTCTGGCTGACGCGGGCATGGCTGAACGAAACGCTCGACTGGTCGGAACACCTCGCCGAGATCCTCTATTCCTGCACCACCTGCAGGAACTGCGAGGTCAAATGTCCTTTGAGCTTCAACGTGAACATCGTCAACATGGTGGTGGCGGCAAGGGGCGAGATGATAGAACGGGGAAAGGTCCCGCAGTCAGTGAGAAAGTTCCTCGAGAACATCGACCTTCACGGCAACCCTTACGGCAACGCGCGCAGCAGACGCGACTCGTGGATGGAAGGGACGGACATAGACAGGTACGAAGGCCAGGAATACCTGTACTACGTGGGATGCACGGGTTCCTACGACACGCGGGCGCAGAGGGCCGCCCGGGCGCTCGGGACCCTGCTCGGCAGGGCCGGCGTGTCCTTCGGGGTGCTGGGCAGCGAGGAAAACTGTGACGGCAACGAGGTGCACAAGCTGGGCGAGGCGGGCCTTTTCGAAATGCTGGCAGAGAACAATGTTGAGCGCTTTTCGTCCCTCGGCGCGAAAAAGATCGTCACCCTTTCACCCCACGGCTACAACGCTGTGAAAAACCTCTACCCACGGTATGGAGGGGACTTCCAGGTATTCCACTACACCCGTTTGCTCCTTGAGCTGATACAGGAAGGAAGGCTCCCTGTCTCGGCCGGATTCGACGCGCGGGTCACATACCATGACCCGTGCTTCCTGAGCCGATGGAACGACGAGTATGAGACCCCGAGGAGGCTTCTCGCCGCCGTTCCCTCCCTTCGATTGGTCGAGATGGAGAAGAACAGGGACGCCGCCCTGTGTTGCGGGGGAGGGGCCGGTAATTTCGAGATAGACCTTCTCGGCGGCAGCGATGCGAGCCCGGCGAGACAGAGGGTCAGACATGCCGCCGAAACGGGTGCGACCGTCCTTGCGGTGGCATGCCCGAAATGCCTCGTCATGCTGGAAGACGCCGTCAAGGCGGAGGAACTCGAGGGGACGCTGGCCGTAAAGGACATCGCGGAGATACTGGCGGAGGCCGCCGGCGCGCACTGACAGCGCCTCAGACCTCGAGGTTCGTACCCACGACCGCCTCAACGAAATCGGACCCGTACGCTTCTCTGAACAACTGGATCGCTTCCATTCCGGTGCAGTGGGTGGGGGCCACCCTGGCCACATCCATCTCCCGGAATCTCTTTATCATCAACCTGACAACGGAAGGCGGGAGGTCGAGGGTGTGAAAACCGCCCAGGACCAGGTAGATCGGTTCGGGTATTTTTTCACGCACCGACGCCAGGATATCGACAATCCCGTTGTGCGCGCAGCCCGTGATGACAGTGGCACCCTTTTCGGATCTCAGAACGAGGGCCTGCTCGGGGATCATGCCGTACCGGGTGATCCCTATGGTCTCCCCCGTCGTGAAAACATTCCTGTCTATCTCCATGAATGGTTCCACGAAAGTGATATCCGCGCCGAAGGATGTGATCTTGTCCTTGAATTCGATGCTTACACCGGGACAGATGTACGCGGGCATACCGGGGTTGTGCGCCAAAAGACGCCACAACCCGCCTACGTGGTCCCAGTGTTCGTGGGACACGACTATCTTCGTGATCTCTTCCGGTTTCACACCCATCGACCGCATATTGTGGAACAGCATGTCTTCGTTCTCTCCGGCATCGAAGAGGATATGTCCGTCGATGAGATAGGAAACACCCCAGCCCGCGAAGTAGCCCTTATCTCGCTTCCTGTTGTCAAAAAGTATCCTTATGTTCATCTACGAAATCAGATCTCCTTTCCCCTTCTTAACAGGGTATCGGCACCACTCAAGGGAACCACCTCTTTCTTCCCGGCAGAATAGACATTCACAGACCGCAATCCCTGCTTGTTGAAAAACATCTTTATGTGCCCCATGTCCTCCGGGGGCAGCGGCTTTTCCATGCAGGGTCTCAACGGGGTATTGAGCTGAACCTCGTCGGGCCCGATGACTTCCACAATATCCGAGATCTCCCGCGCGGTGTCCCTGTTGGCTGCCACGAACATTATCTGGAGAGCGAATCTCCCCGAGAACTCTTTTCTGAAATCGGCAAGCGCTTCGACAACATCCCGAAAGCGCACGCCCTCTGCCGGCCTGTTGACCGCCTCAAAGACCTCGTCGGTGGCAGCGTCCAGCTTGGCTATCACGAAGTCAGCGCGAAGAAGGTCTTTGCGCACATCTTTCCTGGTCATGAGAGACGAGTTTGTTATAACCGATATCTTTTCCTTCCTGATCCTCCTCAGGGACCGGATGGCCTCGCCAAGGTTCAACGCGAGCGTGGGCTCACCCCTGCCCGAAAAGGTCAGGTAATCAATGGCCACCTCCGGCAATGACCCGATCTCTCTTACCATGTCCTCGGTGCTGACAAACAGGCCTCTCGTCGTCCTCTTGACGTTGTTCCTGCCAAGTTGACAATAGGTGCAATCGAAGGAGCAGATCTTTTCAGGACGCGAGAGAAGATCGATCCCCAGAGAGCTTCCAAGCCTCCAGGATGGTACGGGACCATAGATATATTGATAATCAGTGTTTGGCATTTTTCACCTTTATCATTTCGGCCACGATGCTTACGGCCACCTCCTGCGGCGTTTCCGCGTCGATGTCAAGACCGATAGGGGCGTGGACACTGCCGGTGGTCTTCCGCTCAAGGCCCTTTTTGTGAAGGCTCTCCATGATGATACCGATCTTTCGCGTGCTCCCCATCATTCCGACGTATTTCGTGTTCCTCCTCAACACCTCTTCCAGGACGAGAGCGTCCTGTTCCTGGCTCCTCGTCAATATGGCCACGTACTCGTTCCCCGTAAAGTCGAGAGAGGAAAAGACGTCCCGGAACTGACCCGTAACGATGGCGTCGGCCTCGCTGAACCTGTCGATATTGGCGAATTCCTTCCTGTCGTCGATAACGGTCACGGAAAAACCGGCTGCCTTCGCGATCCTTGAGAGATGCTGGGATACATGCCCGGCGCCAAAGATGTAAAGAGGCACGGTGATCGTGACAGGTTCGGCGAACGTTTCTTCCGACAATTCCGATCGGCTGAGGTTCATGAGGTCCATGCAACGGTCTAAGGCTTGCCGATCCACATGATCGCCGATCACGGTTCCATCTCCCCGGATCAACGATTTTGCGAACCCGCGGGGACCGAACCGTGTAAGCACCATAGCGCGCTCCCTGTCCTCAATGCATCTTCCAACTGCCTCATAAACAGCGCGACGCTCTTCCCTGACAGGCTCGAGAAGAATGTCAACGCTGCCTCCGCAGAGCATGGCTCTGTCTTCAACCCGCGTTGCGTCCATGTTGACACGGAGCATCACGGTGAGACCTTCCCCCATTATCTCCGTTGCCTTCGCGTACGCCTCCGATTCCAGTTGCCCTCCGCCGACGGTCCCGAACACTCTTCCCTCATCGGTCACGAGCATCTTTGAGCCTACGTCACGGGGGGCAGACCCCGCTCTTCTCACCACCGTCGCGAGCACACCATGGGAACCCTGCCGCAGAAGGCTCAGTATAGTATTGAAGATATCCATTGCTCCCTTTCCACGGGGGTCAAGCGGCAACAGCAAACCTCAAACCCCGGTATCTCCAGCGCTCCCCCCCTCCTTCAGCTCTTTCCTTTGCCGCCCTTTTGCCTTTCGAG
Organism: Syntrophorhabdus sp.; assembly: GCA_012719415.1. Taxonomy (NCBI): domain Bacteria; kingdom Pseudomonadati; phylum Thermodesulfobacteriota; class Syntrophorhabdia; order Syntrophorhabdales; family Syntrophorhabdaceae; genus Syntrophorhabdus; species Syntrophorhabdus sp. The sequence goes on along the minus strand of JAAYAK010000237.1, from coordinate 53,618 downwards.
ATCACTGATGCGTTTGCCGATCCGGTCCATCTCCCGCTTCAGCGTCTCCAGTTCTTCGTCAGCCGTCTCCGGGATGTTCTGCGGACCCGCGCTCTGTCCAGCGACCGGACGGTTTCCGCCCATGCCCATGCCGCGTCCCATGCCGCCGCCCATGCCCATGCCGCGTCCCATGCCGCCGCCTGACCCGGCCGCGAAACCCTGGCCCATGCCGTAATGGTCAGCCACATTGGGGCCTGCCGCGGTCGTGAAACTTCCTTCCCGGGACTGACCGATCACATCCCGGACATTTCCCGCGCAACCCGTGACAACATCCACTCCCGCTGCCGCGAGCACCTGGTAAGCGTTGGGACCGCAGGCACCCGTGAAAACCCGGGCCACTCCCCTGTCGACGATCATCCGGGCCGATTGGATCCCGGCCCCGCCGCCAAGGGCCGCGTTCTGGTTCTCTATGGCCTCGAAACTGAGATCGTCGGTGTTGATGATGAGAAAATATCTGCATCTTCCAAATCGCTGATCGATCCTCGCGTCAAGAGAAGGACCTTCCGACGTAACCGCAATAAACATAATAAACCTCCTGGCTTACCTCCTGAAGAAGTAAAGCGGGGAGGCGGTGGTGGTCTCCCGCACCGCCGTCTCCTGCCCGCTTGGCGCCTTCAGGTTCCCTGTTTGCCGCTTTGTTTATCCTCCAGTTCCTTGAGTTGCATGCGGACACCTTCGAGGGCATCTTCCAGATATTCCGCCTGGGCCTTCAAAGCGTCCATTTCCTGCTGCCGACTGATCGGCGGCACGGGAGGAGGGGCGTAATAGGTCCTGCCGTAAGCAACGGGGCCACCCCACGTCGGCACATAGCCGGCCGCTCTCTGCCAACCTGTCAGACCTGTCGCGTGATACCAGTTCCTGTAACCGCGCCCACCGCCTCCACGGCCCCTGCCCCAGGCCCCATATCCTCTGCCTGTGCCAAACGTCGCGTATCCCGGGGCTCCGAAGCCCGCGCAAAAACCAGCCGCACGCCCCGTCATGGGACCGAATCCACGAGGTCCTGTTCCATCTCCACCTGGCATGTTCGTTACCTCCTTTCGTTGATGCCGGTCACCAGCTCACCGCCTTTTGCGGCCTCTCCCGCGACGGTGCTGAAACCGATAGCCCTGGCCTTTCCCGAAACATCCGGGCATGAAGAAACGGCTGTCAGCCAATCTGCCTTCCGCGAACGCATCGATAACCGAATCGATATTGCCGCATATAAAGGCGAGAACCTGAACCCTTGCATTGATCAGAGCGGTTTCAAAAACATGGGAGACGGCACCGCAGATCAACACTTCGGCACCTGTGCCCGCCACCTCTCTGGCCCTTCCGAATGGGTCCCTGTATCTCAGGGACCTGGCCTCTCTCCTCAATTCGGCACCATCTATCATCTCGACAACACACAGCCTGTCCGATACGTCAAAAACGGGAGACACATTTCCTTGCCAATCTGCTATCGCTATGACCATGATAACAAGATTTGCAACATCCATACCAGCACCGGTACAGGGGCTCTAAATCCAATATTGACGGTTTATAACGGCATATCCGGAACTGGCTTTATTGACAATAATAATGCATTATGCAACAATTACTAGTGTTGATAATGGCAATAAGCATGATTATACTTAGTCGCGAGGGAACTGGTGAAGGAGGAACGCGGCAGCTATGAATGCAACGAATGAGCGTGACGTCGTACTTGATTCGATAAACGAGGGCGTTTTTACCGTGAACCTTGACTGGCGGATCACCTCCTTCAATCAAGCAGCCGAGAGGATCACGGGCGTACCGAGAGAGGAAAGCATCGGGCGTCTTTGCTCGGAAGTGTTTCATGCCAACGTCTGCGAGAATGATTGCGCGCTGAGAAAGACCTTTGAAACGGGACGACCCGTCGTGAACGCCACCGCGCATATCGTCAACAACAAGGGTTTCACGGTTCCCATACGCATCTCCACGGCGATCCTGAGGGACAAAGATGGAAACGTCATCGGCGGCGTCGAGACCTTTCAGGACTTGAGCCAGGTGGAAGAGCTGCGCAAAGAGCTGCAAAGCCGCCACACTTTTGAGGACATCGTCGGAAGAAGCCCGGTGATGATGCGTCTCTTTGATATGCTTCCGCTCATCGCCGAGAGCAGCAGTACCGTATTGATCGAAGGACCGAGCGGTACAGGAAAAGAGCTTTTTGCCCGGGCCCTGCACAATCTCTCCCCCAGGAAGAAAAGGCGTTTCGTGGCCGTCAACTGCGCCGCCCTGCCCGACACTCTCCTCGAGAGCGAGTTCTTCGGGCACAAGGCCGGCGCCTTCACCGACGCGCGGAAGGACAAACCGGGACGTTTCGCCCTGGCCCAGGGAGGCACCATATTCCTTGACGAGATCGGAGACATATCGCCGGCCTTGCAGGTGCGCCTCCTGCGGGTGCTCCAGGAACGCGTGATCGAACCCCTCGGCTCCACGGAGCCGGTTAAGGTCGATGTCCGCGTGATAGCCGCCACGAACAAGGACCTGGCAAGCCTCGTCAGGGAAGGCACGTTCAGGGAGGACCTCTATTACCGGATCCGTGTTGTCCATCTTACTCTCCCGGCCCTGAAGGACCGCAGAGAGGACATCCCTCTTCTCGTGGACCATATCATAGCCAGGTACAACCGTCTCCAGGGGAAGAACATCGCCGGGATCTCCTTCGAGGCATCGACACGGCTCATGGGGTATGATTTTCCCGGGAACATCCGCGAACTGGAAAACATCATCGAGCAGGCCTTCGTCCTGTGCGGTGGGGATATCATAGAACTTCACCACCTCCCGCCCGAGCTCAGGCCCAGCCTCCCCTCCCCGGCCGAGGGCAATAGCGTTACGAACCTCAAAGCCATGGAGAGACATCTCATCGCGGAGACCCTGCGGCGCTACGCGGGAAACAGGAAACGGGCGGCGCGCGACCTCGGCATCGATGTGAGCACGCTGTACCGAAAGATCAGGGACCTCAACATCGAAACGCCCGGGAGCGATGGCCGGGGGCAAAGAGCATAGTATTGCATGTTGCATGGATGTTCTGCCTTTTCTTGCTTACCGTGATCGCGAGCGTGATGTCGTCATCGATGAAAATACGTTTCCCTTCGGGAGGATACGCTTCACGTATCTACCGGACCATGCATGGCACATGAATTGCTTAGTTTTGGGATATGAAAACCTCTATCGATTGCATTCCCTGTTTTGTGAGACAGACGCTCGAAGCCGCGCGCTTTGTTTCCGATTACCCTTCCGTCCATGAGGGCGTGCTTCGAGAGATACTCCGGTGCCTGGCCGGCCTCGATCTCGACAGACCGCCTCCCTTCGTCGGACAGATGATACACCGCAAGCTCAGGGAATTGACGGGAAACCCCGATCCTTACAGGGATGCCAAGAACAGGCACAACCGTCTCGCGCTCCAGTTGTTACCCGAACTCAAAGAGATAGTGCGCACGAGCGAGGACCCTCTCAAGACCGCGGCTCTTCTTTCGATCACGGGGAATGTGATCGATCTCGGGGCTCACGGCGATCTTACGGAAGACGAGGTGCGTTCGAGCATAGCACGGACCTTCTCCGAGCCTTTCCACATCGATATCGAACACCTCCGTAGAGAGATGGAGAAGGCATCGAGCATCCTCTTCCTCGCCGATAATGCCGGCGAGATCGTCTTTGACCGCCTTCTCATCGAACAGATGCCCATCGAGCGTGTCATTGTTGCCGTTCGCGGTGGCCCGGTCATCAACGATGCCGTTATGTGCGACGCTGAGGCTGCGGGACTTCAAGACCTGGTGAAATTGGTCAGCAACGGCTCCGACGCGCCGGGAACAATACTCGATGACTGCAGCCTTGAATTCCAGAGCTGTTACAGGAACGCCGACCTGGTGATCGCGAAAGGCCAGGGCAATTACGAGACCCTGAGCAACGACGAAAAGAACATCTTCTTCCTTTTCAGGATCAAGTGCCAGACAGTGGCCTCACACACGGGTTTCAAGCAAGGAACGAACGTATTGACCCGCGCGTCACGATAAGAGAGGAGAGCGCGGCTTACGGTAAAAAGGGTGATAGACATGACCGATAAACTCGATAGTTTTGTGAAAGAGCTGCAGGATAAGATATACGATGACGCGTTGAAGGATTACGGCCGGAAGGCCTTTGACCGCTGGCTCGACCCGAAATACATGTACGCCATGGACAACGCGGATACCCGGGGCCGTGTTACCGGTTCATGCGGCGATACGATGGAGATCTTCCTGCGATTCGAGGGAGGAAGGGTCCGGGAAGCCTCGTTCATAACCGACGGCTGCGGGCCCAGCATGATCTGCGGATCTCTCGCGGCTGAGCTTGCCACGGGCAAAAACCCCGACGAGATCAGGGAGATATCGGCCGAGACCATTCTGGATACCATCGGCGGCCTCCCTGAAGAGGATATGCATTGCGCGTCGCTCGCGGCCAACACCCTCCAGGTGGCTCTTCACAATTACGACAAATAGGAGGAAACCCGTCCTCGAGACATCCTCGGGACGATCTTCATCAGCGCCGTTTCCACCGGGGCTCCCTCTTTTCGAAGAAGGCATTGATGCCTTCGGTGACATCCTCCGTCGTGCACAGACGGGCGAGAGTGGAGGTCATGTGCTCGAAGGCCTTGTGATACTCCATGTCGGCGCCCGTGTAAAAAGCCCTTTTCGCGGTCTCGACCGCCAGGGGGCTCTTTGAAGCCAGCCGGGCCGCCCATTCCATCGTCCTCTCATCAAGCTCCTCCGTGGGAACAACGCGGTTCACAAGCCCTATCCGCAAGGCTTCCTGAGCGTCTACCAGATCCCCGTAAAGCAAGAGCTCCAGGGCGCGCTTTCTCCCCACACAGCGGCTGACGGGGACAGCAGGTCCGACGCAATTGAGGCCCACGTTGATCGCCGTCAGGCCGAAACGGGCGTTCTCCGACACGATCGCGAGGTCCGCGGCCGCCACGAGCCCCGCCCCGATCGCCGCGGCGATCCCCCGCACCTGAGCGATCACGGGCTTCCTGATGTCATGCATGGTCACCATCGGGGTACCCATAAGGCCTATCCATTCGTTGTACTCCATCGCGGTCTTTCCCGGGAATTCGCTAACGTCGATACCGACACAGAACGCCTTCCCGGCACCTGTCAGCACGATAACTCGGACGTTCTCATCCCTGTCAGCTGCACGAAGCGCCTCGTTGAGTTCCTTCGCCATGGGAGTGTTAAAGATGTTCATGTTCTCCGGCCTGTTCAGAGTGATCCGGCAGATATGGTCGTCGCCGGTCTCCACAAGAATATATCCGTTCTTCATGTCATGCTCCTTTCGGTCTCATTTGGTATTCCCACCCCAAAACGCGATCAGGGTCGCTGTGTATGAGTCCGATACTCCTATATCAAATTGCGTTGGCTCTTGTCAAAACAGAGGCGATACGGAGTGACCTGAACGGATTGCCGCGGCAACCCCAAGGCGATAGAGGTGTTGAATCACGCTGAAAGCAGTTATTCATAATATTAATTTGACACATCTGTAATTGTTATGTTGTGTTACATGGGAAGATTAAAATAAGGATACAGGGGAAAAGCCTATGTCAAAGTTCGTACAGATATTTGCGACACGATGGGGAATCATTGCGGTGGGAGCTTTTATAGGGATCTTCGCGCAACTTCTGCAAAAGTGGGGAAACCCGGCGAATATGGGCATTTGTGTGGCCTGCTTCGAGAGGGACATGGCGGGCGCCCTGGGGCTTCACCGTGCGGCCATCGTCCAGTACATGCGTCCCGAGATCATCGGATTTGTCCTGGGTTCGCTGATAGCCGCTTACATCTTCAAGGAATTCCGGGCGCGCGCCGGGTCCGCTCCGATCGTCCGGTTCATTCTCGGTGCCTTCGCCATGATCGGAGCGCTCGTTTTTCTGGGTTGCCCGTGGAGGGCGGCGCTGCGCCTGGCCGGGGGTGACTGGAACGCGATCTTCGGACTCCTAGGACTTATCGGCGGCATATGGGTGGGGACCCTCTTCCTCAAGGGCGGGTATAACCTTGGACGCTCACAAACCACACACACCTCTGTCGGATGGCTGCTGCCCCTGACGATGCTTGGCTTTCTCGTTCTCATGCTGGTCTTTCCCCAGATACCGGGACAGGACAAGAACGGGGTTTTGTTCTACAGCCTGAAAGGACCCGGCTCCATGCATGCCGCTCTTATCGTATCACTGGTGATAGGTCTCATCATCGGGTTTCTGGCGCAAAGGAGCAGGTTCTGCACCATGGGGGCCATACGCGACCTGGTTCTCTTCAGGCAGACCCACCTTCTTTCGGGGTTTGTCTCACTCGTGGTGTTCGCTTTCCTGACCAACCTGGTCCTCGGACAGTTTCACCCCGGCTTCGCCAACCAGCCCGTGGCCCACACGATGGGCCTGTGGAACTTCGGCGGGATGGTGCTCGCGGGATTGGCCTTCTGCCTTGCCGGAGGCTGTCCGGGACGGCAGCTCTTCCTCTCGGGCGAGGGTGACGGTGATGCCGCCGTTTTCGTGATGGGGATGATCGTCGGTGCCGGCATAGCGCACAATTTCGGTCTCGCCAGTTCCCCCGCGGGTGTCGGGCCTTACGGGGTCCCGGCTGTCATTATCGGTCTCCTGGTGTGCCTATTCATCGGGTTCACGATGAGAGAAAAGGTCGCCTGAATCATAAGGAGGGATTAGAATGAGTTCAATAGTCGACGCAAAAGGGCTTTCATGCCCGCAGCCTGTCATTTTGACCCTGAACGAGATCAAGAAGGTCGGCAAGGGCGAGATAACCGTCCTCGTGGATACGGTGACGTCGAGGGAAAACGTCTCCCGGGCGGCGATCGCCCAGGGATGGACCTTGAAGAACGTTGAGCCTGAAGGTGAAGGATTCCGCATCAGCATCACGAAAGGCTGACCCATGACGCAGCCGTTCTGATGCTCTCCTGCAGATTGTCAGGATACACGGAAAATTATCATGCTTTTCTGTCCCCAAAATGATACATATAGTTTCATATTCCTCTGGATGAAGTACCTGCGAAAGGACAGATGGCACAATGGAAGAAAAGGCATTTCAGGATTATTACGCGGAGGATGTCAGTCATTGTTACGGCTGTGGCCGCCTCAATGAAGAAGGCCTTCATATCAAGAGCTACTGGGACGGGGAGACGTCGGTAGCCCGTTTCACACCGAAGGCCTGCCACATGGCGGCACCTGGTTTCGTGTACGGCGGCGTGATAGCGTCGCTCGTCGATTGCCATGGCACAGGCACCGCGGCGGCGGCGGTCTATCGCCTGGAAGGAAGGGCCATGGACACGGAGCCCACTCTCCGCTTCGTCACGGCCTCCCTGAAGGTGGATTACCTCCTGCCCACACCGCTCGGACCTGAGCTGGTGGCGCGCGGCACGGTCAAGAGCGCGGGCAAGCGTAAGGTCGTCGTGTCCATCGATGTCCTGGCTGAAGGAAAGGTCTGCGCCCGCGGCGAGGTCGTGGCCGTCAAAATGCCCGGGACCATGAAAAGAGCAAGAGGAGATTGAGGATCTCTGCCACACAGGCAGGCAAACCTTATGGACGATAACAAGGACCTTTCCTCGACGTTGCGTTCTCTTCGAAAAACGGTCCGCGAGTTCCTCTACGGCATGACCGTCCATGAACTGGACGTGGAGATACGCAAGGACAGGGGTCACCTGAACAACCTCTTCATGCTCATCGTCTTCGGTGACCTCGTGGGATTGCCCATCCTCCCGCCTTTCTATGCCATGAGGCTTCTGCCCCACATCATCCCCCACCTGGACAGGTGGAAAAAAGGTATCTGCCGGGAGCGAGACATCACAGAGATCTTCATCGGCGACCTCTAACACTTTGCCATTTTTGTCTTTCTTCTCTTTCCTGAAACTTGAAACGTGGAACTTGAGACTTTTCTTTTCTACCCCTTGACAAACTGTCCGTTCTGAATATATATTCATTACGTGACACATAGAATAAATGCTGCGGGGTGCAAATGCCACGTCCGACGTGCAAAAGACGAATAGGATTCCAGCCGAAATCGGTGTTCTTCAAGCCCGCGGGTATCCCTATGGGCGTCGTCGAGGAGATCGTGATCGGTCACGACGAGGTCGAGGCCATGCGGCTCAAGAACCTCCTGGGGTACCCCCAGGAAGAAGCCGCAAACCAGATGGGCGTTTCGCAGCCGACCTTCCATCGTTTGATCAACGCCGCCCATCAAAAAATTACCGACGCTATCATAAACGGCAAGGCCCTCAGGATAGATGGCGGCAATGTGACGATCTGCGAAGAGACGGCCAGCCCATGCCACTGGAGAAAACACTGGGGAAGAGGATGCTCTTCGGCCGAAGCCGTGGCGTCCCAGGTCTCTCTGGCACAACAACAAGAAGGAGGTATTCCCATGAGGATAGCCATAACGAGCATAGACGGAACGCTTGACGGAATGGTAGATGAACGTTTCGGCAGGGCAAAGAAGATCGTCGTCGTGGACGACGGAACAAACGGTCAGGAGACCGTCGACAACGTGACCAACATGAACGCCGCCCAGGGCGCCGGCATTCAGACAGCGCAGAATGTCATTCAGGCGGGAGCGAAGACGGTTATAAGCGGCCATCTCGGACCGAATGCCTTTCGTGTGCTTTCGACCGCAGGCGTCGACGTATACACGGCGTCAGGGATGACAGTTCGTGACGCGCTCCAAGCCTACAGGAACGGGAAGCTGCCAAAGCTTACCGGAGCGGACGTCGAGGGACACTGGTAAAAGGCAGGGAGGTGCATGTTATGCCAGGAAAAGATGGAACAGGTCCGACCGGAAAAGGGCCAATGACCGGAAAAGGCGGTTTGGGTCAGGGCGCAAGCCGCGGTGGTGGTCGGTCAGGCATGGGAAGAGGCCGGATGGGAGGCCAGGGCCTCGGCACCGGCGGAGAATGCCAGTGCCCGAATTGTGGTACGAGATCGCCCCATTCACGCGGGGTGCCCTGTTACGAACAGGTCTGCCCTCAGTGCGGAGCCAGGATGGTGAGGGCATCATGATCGATTATACCGGTATGAACATCACGATGGCCAGCGGAAAGGGGGGAACCGGCAAAACAACGGTGGCTGTCAATTTCGCCTGGTTCCTCGCCTCGGCCGGCCAGCGTGTACAGTATCTCGACTGCGACGTGGAAGAGCCTAACGGCCACATCTTTCTCAAACCTTCGGTCACCGAGTCATCCTCGTCGAAGGTCATGGTCCCTGTCGTGGACCAGGAAAAATGCACATCCTGCGGTGAGTGCGGACTGAAATGTCAGTTCCATGCCATCGTGAATCTCCCCGGAGACACACTCATCTTTCCCGGTCTGTGCCACAGTTGCGGTCTTTGCGGCGCCGTGTGTCCTACCGGCGCCATCAGCGAGGGAGACAGGGAGATAGGGCTCATTGAGAAGGGAAGCGGGACAAAGGAAATAGATTTCATCCATGGCGTTCTCAATGTCGGAGAGGCGATGGCTGTGCCCCTCATAAAGAAAGTGAAGAACGGGCGAAAGGATCCGTACGTGCATATCGTGGACGCTCCCCCCGGGACTTCCTGTCCCGTTGTGGCGACCCTTAACGGATCCGACGCGGTCATCATGGTAACCGAACCAACACCTTTCGGGCTCCATGACCTGAAGATAGCCATAGATGTGGCGAGACTCCTCAACATACCCACGGGGGTCGTCATTAACCGGGACCAGGGCGGCTATCCGCCCCTGACCGACTATCTGGCCTCGGCCGGCGTGCCTGTGCTCGCAGTGATCCCCGAGGATGCCGAGATTGCCCGTCACTATTCACAGGGAAGTATCATCCTCGAGACCCTCCCCCGCTACGTCGACGTCTACCGGTCCCTGGCGGACAATCTTGAAAAGCTCCTCGACGCCCATGGCGCCCACGCAGGGAGGATAAGATCATGAAGGAGATAGTTGTCGTGAGTGGAAAGGGAGGGACAGGCAAGACCTCTGTCGTGGCATCGCTCGCCTGCCTCATCGACAGGAAGGCCATGGTGGATTGCGACGTGGATGCCGCCAATCTTGCCCTTGTTCTCAGTCCCCGTGTCATCGAGGAAAAGGAGTTCGCCGCCGGGAAAAAGGCGCGGATAATCAGCGAAAAATGCACCACCTGCGGGATCTGCAAAGATATGTGTCGCTTCGACGCCATTTCTGATGATTTCATCATCGATCCCGTGGCATGCGAAGGCTGCGGAGCCTGTTTCTTCTTCTGTCCGGCATCCGCCGTGGAATTCGAAACACCTGTTGCCGGACACTGCTACATATGCGACACACCGGCAGGGGACCCTTTCGTCTACGCGGAACTCTCGCCCGGAGAGGAAAATTCTGGTAAACTGGTTACCATGGTAAGGACGGAAGCCAAGGCACAGGCGGAACGCGCCGGCCTGTCACGGATCCTCATCGACGGACCTCCGGGCATCGGATGCCCCGTTATCTCATCGATCACGGGGACATCGCTCGCTCTCATCGTCACCGAGCCGACCGCTTCAGGGATCCACGACCTTGAACGGATCGCGCAGCTTGCCCGGCATTTCTCGCTTCCCGCCGCCGTGATCATCAACAAGAGCGATATCAACCCGGTCTGCAGTGATTCGATAGATGAGTACTGCGGCAGGAACAACATACCCGTTCTCGGCCGCCTTCCCTACGAAAGGGCCATCTCGGAGGCCCAGCGGCAGGGAAAGGCAATAGTGGAATATGCACCGGACCTTCCCGTGAGCAAGGCCTTGCGGGAGATATCGGAGCAAATAATATCAATATACAAGGAGTAACGTATGGCAGAGTGTGGACAGACAACACAGGATAAGGACATGGACGACCTTGTCCTCCAGGAACGCTTGAGCCGGATCAACCGGACCCTTATGGTCCTTTCCGGCAAGGGTGGAGTGGGCAAGAGCACAGTGGCGGTCAATGTGGCCTTGAGCCTGGCCGCGCAGGGACAGAGGGTCGGCCTCCTCGACGTCGATATTCATGGGCCAAGCATCCCGAAGATGCTCGGGCTCAACGGCCAGAAACTGGGTGTCAAGGACAACGAGATACTCCCCATTGAAGTCTTCGGGAAACTTCACGTCGTATCAATGGGGCTGCTCCTCGAGCACGACGACCAGCCGGTCGTCTGGAGGGGCCCTCTCAAGTACAACGTGATCAAGGAATTTCTCCAGAACGTCATGTGGGGACAACTCGATTATCTCGTCATCGACGCGCCTCCTGGGACGGGCGACGAACCCCTCTCCGTAGGACAGTTGATCAAGGAGCGTGCCAGCGCCATCATCGTGACGACACCACAGCAGGTATCGACCATCGACGTCGCGAAGTGCATCACCTTCTGCAAACAGCTGGAGCTTCCCGTGGCCGGCATCATCGAGAACATGAGCGGGTTCATCTGCCCTCACTGCGGAAAAGAGGTTGACATCTTCATGAAGGGTGGGGGAAAGGAGCTGGCACAGCGTATGAACGTCCCCTTCCTGGGGGCGGTGCCGCTCGATCCCGACATCGTCAAGAGTGGAGACAACGGGATACCCTACGTGCTATCCTACAGCACCTCGGAAACAGCGAAACGTTTTGACGAGATCGTGGACAAGATCACCGCGGTCTATTCAGGCAATACCGATATCCCCCGGGCGCCGGCAAAACAAGACAAGGTGGAGAACTCCGTCACACCATCCTCCAGCGGCGCGAGCGAGGGAGATATCGTTACCCAGGGAGGCACCATGAAATTCGCCGTTCCCACGAACGAAGGCAAGCTCTGCATGCATTTCGGTCATTGTGAGGCTTTTGCCCTCATCGACTCCGATGCCCAGGGCAACGTCATGAATGAAACATACGTGACACCTCCTCCCCACGAACCCGGCGTTCTCCCGCGGTGGCTCGCTGAGCAGGGCGTGAACTGCATCATAGCGGGAGGCATGGGGAGCCGTGCCCAGCAGCTTTTCGCCCAGCAGGGCGTCAGGGTTGTAACGGGCGCGCAGGAAGCAGACCCGAAAAAGGCTGTGGAGAACTACCTGAAAGGAACGCTCGTCACCGGCGCCAACACGTGCGACCATTAAAGATACCGGCAGGATCTTCGGGGACGGCTGACGGACCGCGTCATCCGTCCCCGAACGGAAACAGGCCATCATTATGAAAGTGCTCGAGGACATCATATCGTCCATCACCGTCGATGCTCCCGTCACGGATGTGACCAGGGGCATCTTCTGGACAGCTGTGGTCAGCCGGCATTGCGGTCTGGCATCGACGATGATCTATGACTGCAAGATGGAAGACGGCAGGGAGCCGGGGCAAACATCATACCTCCAGACAAGCGCGGCTTCCCTGGCGAAGGGCGCGGTGCTCTCCAGCACTCTCGATGCATCGGTGGGGCTCGCCGCGATCAATTCCCTCATCGATGTCGACATGGCGCGATGCATCGACCTCAACGCCGGGGATTATCTCGCCGAGAACGGCCAGGGAAAGAACATCACGGTGATCGGTCATTTTCCCTTTGTCGATGACCTGAGAAAGGTCGCGAAGAACCTCTGGGTCATCGAAAAGAGGTTGCAACCCGGGGACCGACCCGAGGAAGAGACCGGGACCCTCCTCGCGCGATCCGACCTGATAGCCATCTCCAGCACTACCCTCATCAATCACACCCTCGGCACCATACTCGGCCTTTGCCCTTCGGGCAGCACAAAGATGCTGCTCGGTCCCACCACGCCTCTCACAAGCGTGCTGTTCGATCACGGCGTCGACATCATCTCCGGTTCCATCGTCACCGACCCTGACACGGCACTCCTCGGTATCCGTCAGGGAGCAAACTTCAGGGCATTGAAGCGTACCGGTTCCATCCGGCTCGTCACCCTAATGAAAAACCAGAGAGGGCACAGTCTCCAATGAACGAATACACTCCGATCGTCATGGACCATTTCAACAACCCCCGCAACGTCGGCATCATCACCAACCATGACGGGATGGGGGAGATCGGCGACCCGAACTGCGGGGACTTCCTCAGGGTCTTCATCAAAGTTGAGGACAACATCATCGTGGCCATACGATACCAGATCCGGGGATGTCCCGCTTCCATTGCCTGCGCGAGTGTCATGACGGAGCTTGCCGTCGGCAAGGACCTCGACGAGGCCATGATGATCGATGATATGGATATCGTCAAGGCCCTGGGAGGCCTCCCGGAGTACAAGCTCCATTGCTCGAATCTCGGCGCGACGGGATTGAAGAAAGCGATCCTGAACCACCTTGCGCGTTATATGTCGAGTTTGAAGGATTAGGCCGGGAAGGCAGTATTCCGCATCACGAGGAGGCAGTCATGAAACCTGTTCTCATGGCACTTATCCTGGTTGTTCTCGCGCTTTCCGTGGGAACAACCGCAAACGCGGCCGAAGGGATATCCCCGGTCGTCACAACGAAGTGGCTCGCGGAGAACATGAAGGATCCCCGCCTTGTCATCACCGATATCAGAAAGGTCGAGGAATACAAAGAGGACCACCTGCCCGGGTCCATCAGCCTGACATACAACGCGTGGCGGACCATGGATAAGGAGATCTCATGCCAGCTCCCCCCGAAGGACGATATCGAGGACAATCTGAGGTCCGCGGGGATCAGCCGGGACAGCATTGTGGTTATCGTCGGCAAGACAGACACGGACCTTGACCGGGCGCACCCGGCACGGGTCGCCTGGACGATGAAATATGCCGGTATCGCCAATGTGGCCATTCTTGACGGCGGTTACAGCAAGTGGAAGGCGGAGGGGCGTCCCCTTGTCAGCGGCTGGGCGACCGCAACGCCCAGCTCTCATTGCTGCGCCTGGAACAAGGACCTGCTCTGTTCAAAGGAATGTCTCAGGGAAAAGGCCGGTCGCGTCACCATAGTCGATACGAGGATCCACAGTCATTTTACCGGTAAAGTGCGAGACCCGGGCATCAGGAAGAAGGGGCACATTCCCGGCAGCGTCAATCTGCCCTATACTTACGCGTTCAGAAAGGACGGGACCTTCCGGAGCAGGGAAAGCCTCGACCGCTACGCTGTCCGTACCGTCGGCAAGGACAGGAAGAAGGAGATCGTCGTCCTGTGCTGCACCGGCCGCTTCTCTCCCACGTGGTGGTACATGCTGAGTCAGGTCCTGGGATATGAGAAGGTCTCCCTTTTCGATGGGTCCATGGAGGAATGGTGCGCGGACTCCTCGGCGCCTCTCGTCGAGGACCGGTAGGCGGGGAGCGGGTGGTACGCCGATGGCCTGAGAGGAGACACATCGCACCGGCAGGAGCGGAGGTCCGGGATGTCATTCGGATTCAGAGGCAGGCACGGTCATCGCAAACGTGGTGGAAAGGCCCTCACCGGAGAGACGGGTGACCCGGCCCGTTCGTGTGCCGTGCCGCCACGGCAGTGCATTTGTCCGCAGTGCGGCATGATAACGGACAAGGTTCCCGGGCAACCCTGCTTTTTGACGCCCTGTCCCCGCTGTCAGAGCATGATGGCGGGGCGGTTCCCGGCAGAGGACCGACGGGAATAAAGCCATGAAAAATGGCGATATCGCCCAGGTCGATCTGGCAAGGGGTCAGCGGACGGCCCTTTTTGCCTCTGCTGTAACCTTCGGGCTCGCCGCCGCCAAAGCCCTCATCGGCTACGGGTTTCATTCTCCTCTTCTCGTCGCCGACGGTTTCCACACCTTTTCCGACTTCACCGTGATATTCGCCTCATGGTTCGGGCTTTTTCTGGCTGCCCGCAAAAAGACGGAGCGTTTCCCCTATGGTCTCTACAAGGCCGAGACCCTTGTCAGTTTCATCATCGGACTTCTCGTTGCCTGGGCAGGGATCGAGGTGTTCCTGGAGGGGGTGAGGAAGTTCGGTCCCCCCGCATCGACAGGTGCCTTTCCCCTGCTGCCGATCGTTGTTTCCTGCGTCTCCATGGTCATCGGCTACTTCCTTGCGCGGCGGGAAGGCGCAGTCGGAAATGAGATCAATTCCCAATCTCTCAAAACGATAGCCCAGGACTCATACCTCAATATTGCCGTGTCCTTCGCGGTCCTCGCGGGTATCCTGGCCGCCTGGTTTTCCATCCCCTATGTGGAGGGAGTGCTCCTCGTCATCATCTCCCTGCTCATCCTGAAGCTGGGCCTCGAGACCATCTGGTTTTCCCTGCTCATCCTCCTCGACGCCAATCTTGACCGTCCGCTGCAATCGGAGATCATACAGGAGATCAGTGACATCCAGGGCGTAACCGGGGTTCGGGACGTTAAGATAAGACAGGCCGGGCCTTTCAGGCTTGTGGAGTGCAATATCGAAAGCAACCCCCACGCGCCTCTGTACCAGGCCCACGGCGTTGCCGACAGGGTGGAAGACCGCGTCAAAAAGACCTTTCCCTACATAGAGTCCGTGTACGTCCATGTGGAACCCGGAAGGCTCAGGACCACCGTTGCCATAATCCCCGTCAAGAATATCGATGGTCTCAACTCAAAGGTCCACGGCCATTTCGGCCGGGCACCGTACTTCATCGTTGTGAAGATCGGGGAAAGCGGGGTCGAGATCGAGGATTTCTATTACAATGAGCACCTCGGGAAGAAGGCCAGCATTCACGTAGGGGTCAAGGTTATAAAGGAATTGACACGGTATGGCCTCAATACTCTTTTTACATCCCAGATAGGAGAGATATCCTTTCACATGCTTAAAGACGCCTTCGTGGACATTTACAGGGCCCGGGAAGATGAACCGGTCACGGAAACCCTTGAACGTTTCCGCCGGGGCGACATGGAACTCCTCAGCGCTCCCACCCATCCCGCCGAGAAATCACTGGCCGAAGGCGCAATACGGTCGGGAGGGGACAAACCATGACGGGTCGTTTCCCCGCGGCGAACTTATCCAGGTTTGTTCACCGCCGCCTGACGATCAGGCAGCCGGTCAATCCACAAGAGGGGAGGTTATCATGGAAGAAAGAGGTGCGACAAGGAGGGAGTTCATGAAACTGATGGCCGCAACAGGCGTGGCCCTGGGGGCAGCTGGTCCTCTGTCCAGAACGATGGCATTCGCCCGAAGCGGGGGAAAAGAGGACATCGGCCTCTGCAAAAGCGTGAAGATCACCTGTATCTCGGAAACGAGCTGGTTCGACGGAAACGTCCTCATGAAGAACATGAAGGACGCGGGGGGTCCGAAGGCAAACCAGTGGATCGTCGACTGGGACCAGAAGAACAGCGGGGGTTACTCCAGCCTCATCGAGATCGAAGGCCTCGACGGCAGCCGTCACAGGTTCCTCCTCGACACGGGCTGGAACAACTCGTTCATGGATAAGGCCTTTGAACGGGAAGGCATCGGCAGCATGCTGAAGAAAGGCGAGATCGAGTTCCTCTACGTCACGCATGAGCACTTTGACCACTTCTTCGGTATAGAATCGGTCTTGAGGCACGATCCGCAAATCAAGGTCATCATACCCAACACGTTCTACGACGAGGGATATCGCCTGCTCGCCGGCGCCGAATTCGAGAAATCGAAGGTAAAAAACTCCATTCCCTATAAAGGCACACTCGTAAAGCACGACCCCGCGAAGATATACAGGCTCTATCCCGGCTGCGCCTCCGTCACCTTCGACCTGCCCATACCCTGCCGCACCCGGGGGGAACAATCCCTCTACTTCAACGTCAAGGATAAGGGGATCGTCTGCGTCACCGGGTGCTGTCACCAGAACATCATCGATTTTGCCGAGTTCGCCAGGACAAAACTCGAGGGGGGACAAAACCTGTATGGTCTTTACGGGGGTCTCCACATCGCTCCCGTAGGACCGCTCAGCCCCGAGGGGGAAAAGACGGTCAGGGAAATGGCGAGATTCGGTTTCAGGAAGATCGCCTGCAACCATTGCACCGGGGTGAGCGCCGTCGAGAAGATGGTGGAACTGGGCTATCCCGTCGTCAAGGGCAGCGGCCGACACGGATCCCCCAGCAAGATGTACCTGGGCAACGGAGACGTCGTAGTCTTCTGAAAATGCAGCGGGGCCGGGGGATCACGCACAGTCTCCCGGCCCCGGTGCTCTGATCGCCTAATCCTCGAACGCCATCTGCGGCTGCCAGACCGTCCAGACCTTCCCGACGAGATCCGGCGAGGGCGTGAGCGTCACCTTGCCCGGCCGCCATCCCGACGGGGTTGCCTCGCCGGTCGCGCGCACGTGCTGGAATGCCTGCACCTGCCTGATGAACTCCGCCACGTTGCGGCCCACGGGAGGCGTAATGACCTCCATGGCCTGGATGACGCCGTCGGGGTCGATTATAAAACGGCCGCGGATATCGACCCCTCCCTCCTCATCGTATACCCCGTAGACCTTTCCGATACGTCCCCCCGCGTCTGAAAGCATCGGAAAGGGAAGACCGCCCTTGACCATCTTCGACAGTTCATCCTCGTTCCAGATCTTGTGAACGAAACTGCTGTCGACGCTGCACGCGAGGATCTGGACCCCAAGCGCCTTCAGCTCTTCGTGCTTGACGGCGACCGCCGCCAGCTCTGTCGGTCAAACGAAGGTGTAGTCCCCGGGATAGAAGCAAAGGACGACCCACTGACCCTTGAACTCGGAAAGGGTGATGTTTTTGAACCCACCGTCGACAAATGCGTTCGCCTCGAAATCCGGTGCCGGTTTGCCCACTCTTGCTGTCACCATGGCCACCTCCCTTTCAATTGGTGCGGATGCTGCGGACCCTTCGGCCGATGGGGCGCTTATCGGGCCTTTGGCCGTTTTGACACATGATTCTTTCTGTTGTGCCATGTTCACCTCCCGTCAACACAGATAAGTTTAGCCCATGATGCCGGACTTGGGAAGGGAAAGGGTCCCGGCACAAATTCTGCCGGTCCTTCCTTCACTCCACCGGGTTTTCCAGCCAGGAATAATACCCTTCCGACAGATACACGGCCGCGAGGGGATTGTGCCCCATGACACGGTCTTTCACGGCAAGCACCGTGGAGGGCGCCTTGGCATATTTCAGGAAAAGCGAGTCATGGCCGACACAAAGCCCCAGGAGGACATTGAACTCGCATTTCGCGTCATTCACCACCAGGGCCTGCAGTATGGGGTTGCACATGGCCTCGAATTCACCCCGGAACATCTTGTGCTCGTCCTCGAGGCCGATCTCTTCCTTCGGCACCCTGCCGACCTTGCACATCACCGAGACGACATCGAAGCCTTTTCGCGCAAATATCCCGGAAACCGTCGCGGCTTCCTTTGCCAGCCCTCCGCAGAAAACAAGACCCAGCTTGCTGTACCCCATCTTCTTCGCGAACTCGCAGATCTCCAGTATTCTCGGTTTGGCGGGGTGCAGCCGGTAGGGCTTCCGGTCGCGGTCGATGTAACACTCCCCTTCCTGGATGGATGCCTGGCGGGCGAACTCCCGCACCGCTTTCTTTCTGTACTCCCTCCGCGCTTTCTCGATAAGCTCTTTCTTGAGAACTGTAGGACAGCCCCTCGAACCCTTTCCGTCGGGACTTGTGCAGACCCGTTCCCGAAGGGGGATGTCGCAAGCGGCACAGGTGCTCTCCTCGCGCTTTTTCAAGACAGCACCTCCTCTTCATGAACAACCTCTCCCTTGACCTTCGAAAGAAGTTCCTGCAGAACGGGCAGGACATCGGTCCTGAAACGTCCCGCCACGAGGACATACATGATATCGTCTCCAACCCTCAGGTCCCCTTCATTGATCCAGACCCTCACGTCCGCAATTCCTTCACGCCTTTTCGCCTCGTCGATGACGGCCGCGAGGCGCTCACGGTCGTAAGAAAGCCGCATGCCTTTCACCGGCCTTCCCTCTTTCGAGCTCGCCCGCACGACACCGTTATGCACAAGCATCATTCCCAGTTCGCCCGGATCCGTCGATCTTTTTACCTCTTCGATCCATTTCTCGATCATGGCATTCCTCCTACCGGTTTCTAACACCGATGGAAGGGAAAATCAAGAAGCAGCCTCCCTGCGGCTTAAGGGTCCGGAGACGGAGCAACGGAGAGAACCCTTGGTTTTCCGGGCCAATCCGCGTATTATATAGAAACCGCCGCGCATCCACGCAGCGTGGCCCGGCAAACACGATCACAGGCGTGGAGAGAAAGGAACAAATGGTCGTTGAATACCTTCAGGCGATGGTGATCGTTCTCGGGATAAGCGCCCTCATAGTGTTCGTCCTCGGGAAGCTCCGGATATCGTCCGTGGTGGGTTTCCTCCTGGCCGGCATTCTCATCGGACCGTCCGCTTTCAACCTCGTCGGCGACCCGCACGAGATCGAACTCCTCGCCGAGATCGGGGTCGTCCTGCTCATGTTCACCATTGGGCTCGAGTTTTCCCTCAAGAACCTCTTCCAGCTGAAGTCGATCGTGCTCGGGGGCGGGGCCATGCAGGTCGCGCTCACGATCGCCTTTGTCGTCTGCATAGGCTATTTCTTCTATGGCCAGCCGCTTGAGGGGGCTCTGTTCGACGGCTTTCTCGTGGCCCTGAGCAGCACGGCGATCGTCTTCAAGATCCTCCTCGACCGCGCCCAGATGAACAGCCCCCATGGGCGTTTTTCCGTGGGGATATTGATCTTCCAGGACCTCTGTGTCGTGCCCTTCATGCTTCTCATCCCTGTCCTTGCCGGCAATTCGGGCGGCAGCAGCATAGCCCTCACTGTTGTGAAGGCAGCACTGGTCATAGCCCTCATACTCTTTGCCTCCCGGTGGTTCGTACCCTTCGTATTCAAACAGGTGGTGGGGATGAAGAGCCGGGAGCTCTTCGTGATATCCATCATTACGCTGTGCCTCGGCACGGCACTGCTCACATCGTCCATGGGCCTCTCGCTGGCCCTCGGCGCCTTTCTGGCCGGCATGGTCATCTCGGAATCAGAGTATGCGGCCCAGGCCGTTTCGGACGTCCTTCCCTTCAAAGAGAGTTTCACGGGGCTTTTCTTCATCTCCGTCGGCATGCTCCTCGACCTCAAAGTGCTTGTAAACAACGTCGCCGGCGTGTCGGTGATGGTCTTTGTGATAGTGGTACTCAAGACGACCGCCATCACCATCACCGGCATGGTCCTCGGTAACACCCTTAAAAACTCTCTCATGACAGGTCTTCATCTCTTTCAGATCGGCGAATTCTCGTTCATCCTGGCGCTGGAAGGAAAGAAGTATGGCCTTATCACCGACGATCTCTATCAAGCCTTTCTGTCGGCTTCGATCATCACGATGATAATGACACCCTTTCTCATACGGGGATCATCATCCATCGCGGAATGGATCGCCAGGAAGAGTCCTCTTCGCTTCCTGGGAAAGGGAAAAGGAGCCGCGGAACGCTATCCCGGGAGCATAAAGGACCACGTGATCATAATCGGCTTCGGCCTCAACGGCGGGAATCTGGCGCGTGTCCTCCGTTCCATGGATATCAAATATGTCACTCTGGAGCTCAACAGCAAGACCGTCCGGGCGGGGAAGAAGAAGGGTGAACCGATCTACTACGGCGATGGCACCAGCGCGGAGGTTCTCCACAAGATAGGAATACGACACGCAAGCGTCCTTGTGGTCGCCATCAGCGACGCCCCGTCCACCAGGAGAATAGTGCAACTGGCGCGGTCGTCGAACCCTCATCTGTACATCATTGCCCGCACGAAGTACGTGGCTGAGGTGGAAGGACTGAAGCATCTCGGAGCCAACGACGTCATACCCGAGGAATTCGAGACCTCCGTGGAGATATTCTCCAAGGTCCTGAACCGGCTGCAGGTTCCCGTCAACGACATCCGGGACCACATCGACAGGATACGGCAGGACAATTACCTTGCATTGAGGGTTGTGAAGCTCCCCAGGAGATACCTCGTCGAACGCGAGGACATACTCAAGAACATCGTGATCGAGACCTACCGGATACGGCAGGGCTCGGTGGCCGATGAAAAAACCCTCAGGGATCTCAACCTCCGGTCGAAGACGGGCGTGACAGTGATCGGTATCGAACGCGCCGGGGAGGTCCATAGAATGCCCTCTCCTTCCCTGCGCCTCGTTGCCGATGACGTCCTGCTTTTCATCGGCAGCCGTGAGGATATCGACTGCGCTGTCGATTATCTCGATTCCAGTGAAAATGGGCCCCCGCAATGCTCAATAAGAGAGGATGTGTGAAGCAATGAACCCCTTTTTGGCCGCAGCGATAGGAACTGTTCTGCATCTCAAGAGAAAGTGCCCCAAATGCAGGCGTGAGCAGGTGACAAAGCCGAGCGAACAACACAGGACAGTCACCTGCAAATTCTGCGGAACAAAGATACCACCCAGAAGAACAGACGAATGACGTTCAAGGGTTCAAAAGTTCAAGAGTTCAAGGTCATTTAGTCCAAGCGACATTCAGGAAGAGCTTTGGGTGCGCCAGCCAGTGATTGTGTTGACGACCGGTCTTTCTTCGCGGTCTTTCCCTTGAACCCTTGAACCCTTGAACTTTTGAACCCTTGAACCTTTCCTTGAGCTCTTGACTTGTTTTGAGCATATGCTTAAAATAACACCATGTCTCGCCCGAGGAAATGCAGGTGCGTATGCTGCAAACTGGAGTCGGATTGCTTCAAGCCCCGCGGCACACCCCTCACAGACCTTGAAGAGGTCACCCTGCAAATGGATGAGCTTGAAGCCCTTCGCCTTGCCGATGTCGAGGGGCTCTACCAGGAAGAAGCGGCGAGGCAGATGAACATCTCGCGGGCAACCTTCGGCAGGATCGTGGAGGCGGCGCACCGGAAGGTCGCCGACGCCATCCTCCACGGTAAGGCCCTGAGGATAGACTCTGAAGAAACAGTAACAGGAGGAACACCATGAAGATATGCTTTGCGGTCCTGAAAGACGAAGGCGTTGAAAGCACCGTTTACAATCATTTCGGCTCCGCGCCGGCTTTTGTTGTTGTCAACACGGAAGGCAACGACGTTTCGACGGTGGTCAACCGCGATGCCGACCACATCCACGGCGCCTGTAATCCGATCAAGGCGATCGGCGGGACAGAGGTGGACGCCGTAGTCGTTGGAGGCATCGGCGCCGGGGCTCTCATGGGGCTCAACGCGAAGGGCATTAAGGTCTTCAAGGCCACGGGGACGACGATAAAGGACAATCTTGCCCTTTTCAGCGAGAACAAGCTTCCCGAGCTGACCATCGATCGCACCTGCGCCGGGCATGCCGGCGGATGCGCCCATCATTAAGGAGAACATATGCCGATCTACGAATACAAATGTGAGGACTGCGGGGCCGTAAGCGAATTCATCGTCTTCTCCGCGGATGAGGAAGTGGCCTGCCGGTCATGCGGTGGCACGAAGCTGACGAAGCTCATGTCCGCCCACAATACCTCCGCTTCATCGGGCTCGTCTTCCATGCCCAATCTCGGAGGTTGCTGCGGTTCCCCCGGTTCCTGCGGTACACCGGGCGGCTGCTGTTCCGGCTAGTACCGGTCGGGTCCTACGTGGACGGGGTTAGAAGGTTATAACCTCGTACCCGTTGTTGATATAACGGGCCATACCAGGATGGCCCGACATATCATCAAGGAGGCGCAATCCCTGCTCCTCCGCTGCCTTCAGGGAACCCATCTTGTTGGCGCAGGCCTTGCAGGCCCCTTCTATGAGCCCCTTTTCCCTGGCGTTGCGGTACAGGACGGCAACGGGATTGCCCTCTTCGACCAGGTCGGGAATAAGCTTCGTGGCCGCCCCTTCTATCACCACCTTCACATCATATCCCGCCGTCTTCATGTTGACGGCATTGAGCAACACATGGACAAAACACATGGGTTCACCGTTGAAGGCGAACAGGACTACCTTCTTCATCACGAGCCTCCCTCACCTTTGTCAGGGCCCGCCTCTTCCATGAACTGCAGGACCCTTCTCTTTATGGCATCGCGAACGCGACGCGTCTTTTCAAGCTTCTCGACAAAAGAACCGGTAAACAACGCGGGGTCCTCGAAGCTCCAGTGGAGCGTGTGGGTCCTGAGTCCCGGGAAAATGGGGCAGGCCTCGGCACTCGCCTCGTCGCAGACGGTGACCACGTACGAATACAACTCTCCCCTCCTGTACTTCTCAAAGACACTCTTCGTCCTGTTGCCGGATATGTCGATCCCCTCTTCCTTCATCACCTCTACGGCGAGAGGGTTCAGCACGCCGGGCTCCATCCCCGCGCTTTCCGCGTGAAACCGGTCTCCTGCCAGCCTGTTGACAAACGCTTCGGCCATCTGGCTTCTCGCGCTGTTATGGATACACACAAAAAGGACCCTCGGCTTCTCCATTACCCCACCTCCATTTTGATCGATCTCCCCGGGAACGCGTAACGAAGGGATGCCATGCCTTCACACTAAGCCTTTCTTCCCCTCTTTTCAACCCGGGACGTGCCCGGAGCGTTTCCAGCGTCTGTTTCACGCGGTGTAGACCAGGTAGATCCCGCCACATATGACGAGGACCCCGCAGACTATCTTCACGATCCTCGCCCCCATGGACCGCTCATTCCAGTTGAGATAGTTCTGAACAGCCTCGGTGAAGGTGCCGGCAAGGACGATGATCGAGCAATGACCCACCGCGTAGGCAAGGAGGAGAAGGATCCCGTACCATATCTTTGTTGCGGAGAGTTGAAAGGTTATGCTGAGCATGGGCGCCATGTAAGCGAAGGTGCAGGGGCCAAGGGCCACACCGAACACGGCCCCCAGGATAAAGGCGGCAAGAAGGCCTCTCCTCTTCATATCTACATTGCCCGGCCCGGACCAGGGCATGGGTATGACGCCGACAAGATGGAGCCCGACGAGAAAGAAAACGAGGGCAACGAAGTAATTGCCGTAGCGGCCCACGTCGCCCATCATCCGTCCCGCCGTTGCCGTGACAAGCCCGATGAGCCCGATACTTATCATGATCCCCGACGAGAACAGGGAAGCGGTGTAGAAAGCTCTCCTGGGCGACGTTCGGCCCTGCTCGTCGATGAAGCCCACGATCAGGGGAATGCTCGATAGATGGCAAGGGCTGAGTACAAGGCTCAGGATTCCCCAGAGGAAGGATGCCCCGAGCGCGATGGCGGGGGTCCCCTCAACGGCGCTCGTCAGCACTATGAAAACCTTCTCGATCACTTACCCTTCTTCCCGCCGTCCTTCCTCACCAGAGCGACCCCGAGCTTCTTGAAGGCTGCGAGAATGTTCTCCTTTGATATGTATCCCATGTGCCGGTAACGCTCCTTCCCTGAAGCATCATAGAAGATCTGCGTCGGTATTCCCCTCACGCCCAGTTTCACGGCGGTCTCAGGGTCCACCTGGACATCGATGAACTCGACGCGGAGAACACCCGCGTATTCAACCTTCAGTTCCTCCAGGATGGGCTCCATCATCTTGCAGGGGATGCACTGTTTCGATCCGACATCGACCAGCGCCGGGTACCGCACGGCGGCGGGAGGAACCGCGGGACCCTTCGAGGTCGAGGAGACCTTTCGACCTGCCATGGCCTCATCCGAGGCAACGGCGGTCGATGCCATAATGGCCCACGACAGCATGGTGAAGATGATCATGCAGAGTATCATGGACCTATTTTTCATCCTGAACTCCTTGCCGTTTATCAGGCGCCGGTACGCCGCATTTGCAGCCCGGGGAACAGGAATACAGGGTCACCCAGGCAAGCATAACAATGGCAATTACAAGAAGCATTTTCACTCACAGGCCTCCTTTTGTTCAGGCCTGGAACCGGCTGCTTCGCTCGCGGCGATGGACACAAAAGCCGGCCCCTGTACCTGTCTTCCGACATACGCGGATAGTATAAACGGTCCGCGCAATTCCCTTTCAATCCTTGCAGGACACATAACAAACACCCGTGGGCGTTTCCACCGCGTAGGGGAAGTATCTCTTCTTGATCCATAGCGACAGGTGAACCAAATTGATCAGCACCGGCACCTCGACAAGGGGGCCGATGACGGCGGCGAAGGCCTGTCCCGAGTTGATCCCGAAGACGGCCACCGCGACCGCTATGGCGAGTTCGAAGTTGTTTGACGCCGCGGTGAAAGACAGGGTGGCGGCCTGGCCGTAATGCGCTCTCGCCTTCGCGCTAATGTAGAAGGAAACGACGAACATGAAAACAAAGTAGACAAGAAGGGGTATGGCGATGCGCACGACGTCCATCGGGATCTTCACGATGTACTCACCCTTCAGGGAGAACATGACAAGTATGGTGAAAAGCAACGCGACGAGCGTTATGGGGCTTATCTTCGGTATGAACCTCTCGTGGTACCATGTCTTGTCCTTGACCTTGATAAGTACAAAGCGCGTGACAACCCCCGCGATGAAGGGTATGCCCAGGTAGATAAAAACACTCTCAGCTATCTGGCCGATGGTGATATCGACAACCACACCTTTGAGTCCCATAAGCGGAGGCAGGACGGTTATGAAGATATACGCGTACACAGAGAAGAACAGGACCTGGAAGATCGAATTGAAGGCGACAAGACCGGCGCAGTACTCGGTGTCGCCCTTTGCCAGGTCGTTCCAAACGATGACCATGGCGATGCACCGGGCGAGCCCGATCATGATAAGGCCGACCATGTATTCGGGGTAACCTCTCAGAAATGCGATGGCAAGAATGAACATCAGTATGGGTCCCACCACCCAGTTCTGCATAAGGGAGAGAACGAGAACCCTCCAGTTCTTGAAAACCTCCCCCAATTCTTCGTATTTCACCTTCGCCAGCGGCGGGTACATCATGAGGATAAGGCCCATGGCTATGGGGATGTTGGTGGTCCCGCTCTGGAACCGGTTCCAGAAACCGACAACCCCCGGAAAAAAATACCCCCAACCGACCCCGATGAACATCGCAAGAAAGATCCACAACGTCAGAAACCTGTCGAGGAAGGAAAGTCTTTTGCTCAAGTGTTCGGAGGTCATCGCTTCATGTCTCCTTCAGGAATTCGCTTTTTTCTTCCCTTTGTTCCCTGTCTTACCTGCGGCGGCCGTCCCTGTCGTCCCTGAAGCACGCTTGTTGGTTACAGGCGGCGCTTCGCAAAGTTTCCTCGCCTGTACCTCCTTCATCTTTTCCATATCATCCCGTGCCCAGCCGAGACCGGACAATTCCCTTTTGAGGAACTCGACATGTGCCGCGGCCAGCCCCTCAAGGGGTTCCTTCAGGAAGTAGTGCATCCACGTGCCGACCCTCCTGCCCTTTATGAGTCCCGAGTTCTTCAGATACGCCACGTGACGCGACACCTTCGACTGCGGTTCCTCGAGGACCGCCATCAGGTCGCACACACAGAGCTCCCCGTGGGTGAGAAGCATGAGTATGCGCAATCGCATCTGCTCGGAGAGTGCCTTGTATATCTGCGCTATGTCTTCCATCTCTCACCGCCCGCATCTATCTGCTTAAACGGATATAAGAATAAAGACTAAAAGTCTCCCGCTGTCAATGAAAAAGACCGTGAAAGAAATTCCTTGATTACTTATTGGTCTGTTGGTATATTGACCAACGATGCAAGAGGAGACGCTATGATAACAATGGAAGAAGCGGAAATACGAAGCAACATCATCAAGGCCATGGGTCACCCGGTGAGACTCATGATGATAGAGTTTCTAAAAGACGGCACACGGTCTTTTTCCGAGATATTCAGTCTCTTCACGTTGGACAAGTCCACCGTTTCAAAGCACCTGCTCGTCCTCAAAGAAGCCGGCATCATCACGTCTCAAAAGACCGGCGCGGACATGATCTACAGGCTGGAAGTGCCCTGCGTGACCGATTTTTTTTGCTGTGTCACCGCAGTGATCGAGAACAATGTCCGCAGACAGCAGGTGTGCCTCTGTAAAAGATAGAGGGCGATCATATGAAAGACATATACAAATTTCTCATACTCCTCGGGGCCTTTATCGCCGCTTATTTCATTCCCTTTGAAAGCGTATCGGTCCAGAAGGCCATCCTGGAATCTTTCTATATGCTCCAGGACTACGCGCAGAAGCATGTACTGCTGTGCCTCGTACCGGCCTTTTTCATCGCCGGTGCCATCTCGGTCTTCGTCTCCCAGGCATCGGTTATGAAGTACCTCGGCCCGGCGGCGAACAAGTGTCTCTCCTATTCGGTGGCATCCGTTTCGGGTACCGTGCTCGCCGTTTGCTCCTGCACCGTTCTGCCCCTTTTCGCCGGCATATACCGGATGGGGGCAGGCGTGGGACCCGCCACCTCGTTCCTGTACTCGGGACCCGCCATCAATGTCCTCGCCATCGTTCTGTCCGCCAAGGTCCTGGGGTGGAAGATCGGTCTGGCACGGGCCATCGGCGCGGTCCTGTTCGCCTACGTGATAGGACTTCTCATGGCCGTCACCTTCCGAAAGGAAGAGGCCTCCAAACAGGCTGTCTGCATGCCTGAGGAAGAGCCGAAGAGAAAGCTCTGGCAGGACGTCGTCTACATGGCGTCCATGATCGGCATCCTCGTTTTCGCGAACTGGGGAAAGCCGATGGAGGAAGCGGGGCTGTGGTATGGCATATATGTGGCAAAGTGGTACGTCACCGGTCTCTTCGGCATCCTCTTCGGTTTTGTTATTGTGAGGTGGTTCGGAGCAAAACCCCTACCCACCGTGATAATCGGCGCCGTCGTTCTCGTCCTTGCGCTTCTCTTCCCGAAGTGGCCTCTTCTACCTTTCTCGGCCGGCATCGCGGGGGTCGTGTGGGTAACGAAGACCTCGTCGGACGAGACCAAAAGCTGGATCGACTCAACCTGGATGTACGCTCTCATGATAGCACCCCTGCTGCTGGGCGGGGTTGTGGTTGCGGGATTTCTCCTCGGCATGCCGGGGACGGACAACGGGATCATCCCGTCCCGGTGGATTGCCGCATTGGTCGGGGGCAATGGTTTTCTCCCCAACCTCTTCGCGTCGATCGTGGGTGCCTTCATGTACTTCGCGACACTGACAGAGGTGCCCATCGTTGAGGGGCTTCTGGGCTCCGGGATGGGTCAGGGCCCCGCCCTCTCATTGCTTCTCGCAGGGCCCGCCCTTTCCCTACCGAGCATGATCGTCATCCGGACCGTCCTTGGCACGAAAAAGACCGCCGTCTTCATAGTGTACGTCGTATTGCTCTACACCTTCGCGGGCATGCTGTACGGGTGGATCATCGAATGAAAAGGAGGTGAAGGAAATGAAGAAAATTCAGATTCTCGGCACAGGCTGTGCCAAGTGTATGAAACTCACGGAGAACGCTGAGAAAGCGGCCAGGGATGCCGGTGTGGAGTTCGAGATCGAAAAGGTTCAGAATATCAACGATATCATGAACTACGGCGTTATGATGACGCCGGCTCTGGCTGTCGATGGCGTGGTGAAGAGCGTCGGAAAGGTCCTTTCCGTGGAAGAGATCAAGAAATTCTTGTAGAAAGAGAAGATAACGGTATGTCGAAAGAGAAGGACGGATGTTGCACCACAGATCCCGGTGCCGGAGACGCCTGCTGCGGGTCGCAAACTCCCACCCTTGTCGTCGCCTGCTCGGGTGCATCGAACGCGGGCCAGGTGTGGAACAGTATGATGATAGAGCTTGGCAGGAAGGGACTCGGCAATGCCCACTACCTTGCCGGCATCGGAGCCTCCCTTTCGGGTTTCACCGAAAGCGCCAAGGCGGCCCGAACGGTCGTCATCGACAGGTGCCCAACCGGATGCCCGAAAAAGGCCTTGGAGAAGTATGCCATCGAGCCGTCACTGTATTTTGTCGTCACCGACCTCGGCATAGCGAAGGTCCACAGCTTCGATAGACTGCCCGACGAAACAGGCATTGTTTTGAAAGCTGTTCTGGAAAAAATGTCTTCTTCGAGGTAAGCTATCCCAACTGTTGAGAGGTAATATGAAACGATCGATCCTTTTTGCCATCGCCCTGCTGACCGTACTGGCTCTGTGTGCGTGCACCACGTGTCCCGTGCCTCCTTCGGCGCCGAGGACGTACTTGCTGAAGACTCCGCAGGGCGAGGGGACACAGAGGTAAGGCCGGCATGGGAAATACTGCCGAGCTACATGATTCCCGGGAGGCCCGGCTGTCAATCGCCGGCAGGATACTGTATCGGCGTTATCTCATCAGCATCCTTCTCGCGTGTCTGGCCATCGGCCTCGAGATCTACTACAGCATCTGCGCGGGTTCGTGCTCCTACCTCAAGGGCACACTTCTGGGGATCGATCTTCAATACATCGGCATGGCTTTCATGGCCTGTGTCATCCTCCTCAGTCTTCTCAGGAAAGACATGCTTCTTATCGTCCTGATATCTGCCGGCGTGGGGATTGAGTTCTATCTCATCGGCTTCCAGGTATGGTATGGTACCTATTGCCCGTACTGCCTGGCCTTCGCGGCGATCGTCTTCATACTCTTCATCCTGAACTTTCGGCGCAACCAAAAGACCCTCTGCGCGATATCCATGGCAGCGGCCCTCATCATTTTTTCTCTGTTCTTCAAGGGCTCTCTCGCGCCATCCTACTCGTACACAATGCAGGAATTCTTCATGGAGACCTTCGGAACCACGTGGCCAGCCATGGTCGCCCAGCAACATGCGGGGAGATGATAGATGAAAGCTGATCGCTGTTTGAAGTCACCCGGACAACCGATGCGGACGGTGCTGATGTTTCTTGCCCTCATCTTCATGGCCATCATTCTTCCGCCCACGGCCGGTGCGACTGATCCGCCCATTCCATCCTTCGGGGAGGGCAAGGTGAAGGTCAGGCTGTACTCCGACTATTTCTGTCCCCCCTGCAGGGACATGGAACCGGGCATCGAACCTGTCATAACGGACCTCGTGAGAAGCAACGCCATAACTCTGATCTTCGTGGACACACCGTTCTACAGGTATTCTTCGCTCTATGCCCGCTGTTTCCTTTACGCCATCAACGCGAAGAAGGACCTCGAACACGCGCTGCGCGTGAGACGCGCCCTGATAGAGGCGGCGAAGAACGGCCTCGACAGCGCGGACAAACTGGAAACCTTCCTCAAGAAGGATGGGATAGCACTGAAACCTTTCGATCCCGGTCACACCTTCAAGGTGTTCTCGCGTCATCTGAAGGAAGATGCCATCGATGCCACCCCGTCATGCGTGATCGAGACGAACGGGGAAACGAAGAAGCACGGTGGGCCCGGCAATATAATCGACGCCCTGAAAAGGTTGAAGAGGAAACAGCCGGAAACATAGGGGAAGGGACCTCCCGGAATTCCCTAAGATGTCCTATACTATGTCATGGGCAGCCTGACGGGCGAAAAGCGGCTTGCGATAACCCTCCTTGTAACCCTTCTCATAATGTCCGGCGAGATGGTCGGCGGGTTCCTGAGCAACAGTCTTGCACTCCTCAGCGATGCCGGCCACATGGTCACTGACGCCCTCGCGATAGCCCTTGGGCTCGTGGCTGTCCGCATAAGCAGGAAGCCTGCCGACAGAAAGGCGACGTTCGGTTATCAGCGCGTGGGTCTTGTCGCCGCGCTGATAAACGGCCTGAGTCTGCTCGTTATAGCCGTCCTCATCTTCCACGAATCCTACCGGCGCTTTCTCGCGCCTCCCGCCGTGGATATCCCCGTAATGCTGTCCATCGCGGCCCTGGGTCTCGCCGGAAACCTCGCCATGGCATTCATACTGGGACATCGGCACAAGGATATCACTCTCAGAAGCGTGTGGCTCCACGTTCTCGGTGACACCCTTTCTTCCGCGGGCGTCATCGTCTCCGGCATAGCGATCCATTTCACCGGATGGACCTACGCGGACCCCGTCGCCAGCACCCTCATCGGCTGCGTCATCATCTGGGGCGGCGTGAGACTGGTGCGGGACACGATGGCGATCTTCCTCAATCTCACGCCAAGGGGGTTCGATGTGGAGTCACTGGTCGCCAGGATAGCCGGGATGACTGACGTGATAGATATCCACGATGTTCACCTCTGGCCCGTCGCCCACAACAACGTCGCCTTTTCGGCCCACATCCTTGTAGACGACAGGACCCTGGGGGAGGTCGAAACAACGAGAAAGAACATAGAGAACATCCTGCGGGAAGCCGGGGTACACCACAGCACCCTGCAGATGGAATGTAGCTCGGTGGAATGCGGAGGCAGCCTCTATTGCCGGTCAGAACCCTGCGGCCACGAAGATACGCACGACCACTGACAGGGCTCCCTCACCGAGAGACGTCCTTCACCGTTCAGGCCCCCCCGAAGAAGGAGCGGCGTCGTTCTTTGCCTTGTCGTGTGTCTCGACAAATTCTCTGTATTCCTCGAGGAGGACGTTCCTGTATTCCCTTCGGGTGGCCTCGGAGGGAGAAATGTAATTGCCCATGGCCTCCAGTCCGGCAATGATCTCATCCACGGTCTCCCTGTTCGGCTCTTTGCCGACAGAGTGCAGCTCCGACATTATCTCGTGGAGATTATTGACCGCGACCTGTGTACCGTCAAAGAACCTGAGTGTGCGCCGGCTAACTGTCGGCGCGTTTGGATCCACTCAGGTAACTCACCCTATCACTTGAAAAATGGACATCCGATATCCTCCTCAGGCCTTTTCTCCCCGCACCGGAACAACCATTCGATCGGCACCCTGTTCCGCTTATAGCATACCAGTCTATCAGCAAGACATCCAGCCACAATACCCGAGCCCGAAACCCTCACTGCCGGCGCCTGATACCACAAGGGGACCCGGGGGGAAATGGGAAAAAATGTGTGCCGTGACGGTGCATAAACAATAGAATATTGTATAATGGAATGATCAAGGGTCAACGACCTGCCAGACAAAAGGAGGAACCAACCATGAAGAGGATCATTGTCGTTCTTATCGTGCTTTCGATCACTGCTCTCGGTGTTACGGCCGAGTCATTTGCCCAGAGGGGTGCGATGAAGTGGAAGGGAAGCGGCGGCTGGGGTCAGGGCACCCCGTACAACAGGATGTACGACCCGGCAAAGGTGGAGACGGTCTCGGGCACTGTCGAAAGCGTCGGAACGGCGGTCCCCATGAAAGGCATGTACGCGGCCGCGACCCTAACCTTGAAGACCGAAAAGGAGACCATTACGGTCCATCTCGGCCCCGAATGGTATATCGGACGCCTCGACACGAAGATCGCAAAAGGTGACGCTGTGGAGGTTAAAGGATCCCGGGTGACCTTCGACGGCAAACCGGTCATCATCGCCGCGGAGCTGAAGAAGGACGACAACGTCCTCACGTTGCGGGACAGCTCGGGGATTCCCGCCTGGTCGGGGTGGAGAAGATAGGGGATCGCTGCGGCCTGTGTACGGGATCAGTGCCGCTCCCGGCGGTTCTTTCCGGCAAAAGGGCAATTGCAGGTCCTGTTCCGGCAACCATCGATGCCGCGGTCCTTCATCATGTCGCGAAAAAGGCACCCGGCCACCGGAGTCTGCGCCCCCGACAGGAGGGGGCGCCGCGGTGGGGGTCCGGCTCCCTCTGCTCCGTGGTCTCTGGCACTCTTAAGATTCATTGTCCGCTCCCTGCTTCATACCTGCGGCCCTCTTCGTTCGCTGTCCGTGCCGCGGGTCCGTACCTTCCGTGCAGTCCGTAACGGGCGTTTCCGGCCGGTACTCAAGACAGACCCTTCCTTCGTACCGATACACATGGTATTATCGGAGCGGGCGATGACTTCTTAATACCTTTTTTGCCGAAAAGGTCGGAATAGCCCGAAATAATGCAGTATTTTTTTTGATAAAAATGGAATGTATGCTATAGTAGAATATCTCAAGCGACGGGGGTTGGCATGGGCGACAAGAATTGTTTGATACTCTACATCATTGCCTTTGCGGTCATGGTCGGTGGTTTCGTCATGATATTCATGACACGGAGCACGACGGTGCTCGCCGCCGGTGCCGTGCTCATCTTCATCGGGCTTTTTGTCTTCCTCTTTGGAAGGGAAAAGGCCAAAAAGGCCAAAGCCTGACGGTTCCGTGTAAGACCCTGTCGAACCTTATACTCGCAAAACCCCGGTTCCCAACCTCATCATCACCGATCGTTATTGACCTTAGTGCGTTCGTTACGTCACCGGCAACCCGAATTCCTTTTGTTACAGATGGCCGTGGCCCCAAACCCGTTAGACCAGTCAGGCTTCACGGGCGGAAACGCCATTTCCGGGTAAGCGCGGCTCCGTGGCGCCCCTACCTTTGACACTTCAACTTGCCATTATCGTTCCAGATCGTGTTAGACCTGCACGACGTGTAACCGGAAAGGGTCGTGGGTACCGACTTTCCCTTTTTGTTCTTGCAGAAACAACCCAGGGTTGAACCCTGAATGTAGCAGCACCAGCAGGACTGGTTATAGCTTCCCGCCGGGCAGTCGCTGCCGCAAAGACAACGCAGCGTACCGTCACAGTTGGATATTTCCTGCCTGCAGGGCAGGTTGAGACTTGATTGTCTCCAGTCACCATTCATCTTCTTGCACGACGCGGTGATGCTGCTGGGGGTACATGTGGCCGAACTCATGTTGCACGACCTCTGGTAACTTCCCGAAGGACAGGGATCGGCCAACCCCTCGTTTGTCAACACGAACAACCCCGCCGACACCAGGAACATAAGGACGAGGCTCACCGCACACAACCTTGTCGCTGAACGCATGATCTTCCTCCTTTGACTGTGTTTAATCCATGCTACCTCCCCTGATCAGTCCTGTCAAACACAAAAGGTTTGCAAAGTGGGATTTCCAATGATAGCTTACTGGTGAGACCCTCCGGATGAACGATCCTTTGTCCCCAGAACAGACCGTCGACAAGCTTCTGCTCGCAGGCAGGATCGACAGCATAACCTGCCGGGAGATCGAGGCCCTCTTCAGGAACGCCATCATGGCCGGTAAGAGGCTCATTGTCGCCGACATGACGGCGGTCAGCTATGTGAGCAGTGCTGGCCTGCGTGTTTTCCTGTCCGTTCAGAAGGAACTGAAAAAGGCGGGGGGAGAGGTCTGCTTCCTGGCATGTCCGTCCGCCGTTCATTCGGTATTTGAGATAAGCGGATTCACGAAGATCTTTCGTTTCCTTTCCTCCGAAAACGAGATAACACGACTCCTCACGTCTTCTGCAGGGGAGGTCGAGATCAAGGAGGTCCCGTACGACCACGCGGCGCTGCGTGTCCTCACCCGGGATGTCCCCACCGGGTCGCTCACCCTCATGGGCAGCGAAGAAAAGCTTCCGTCGGCCTCCTACGGTGAAGGGGATGTTGTGTCCGTCAGGGCGGCAGACATGCGGTTTGCGGCCGGATTCGCGGCTCTGGGCCACAGTTTCGAGGACTATAAGGGCTATTTCGGGGAAACCATCGTCCTCGACGGCAATATCTTTGTATACCCCGCCCTGAGAAGGTCCGCCGTTGATTTCATCGTGCACACCGAGGGAGAGATGGACACGGTCTATCACTTTCTCCACGGCTTCTCCTTCACGGGAGACTTCGCCCACATCGTCTCCTTCGAGCCCGGAAATAACCTCTTCACGCTTGACACTCTTCTCGAAAGCGCCCACACCGTATCGTCCTCACCCGTGATAGGCATTGCGGCCATCTTCGAGAGCAAGGGCCTCTTCGGCATGCGCCTCAAGAAGATCCCCCTCGAGGAGAACCGCGGCCCCGGCGAAGAGGATATCTTCTCGGGAAAGAGCTTCTCCGAATGGGTCGACTACTCCATCGAGCCCGAGGACATCTACAACCTCGTCGTCATCGCTGGCATCTCCGCCCGTCAGAGAGACCGCGTGACCGGAGATGCCGACAGGGCCATCCCGCGGGAGGGCCGCGCCCACGTGCACGCCGTCGTTTTCGACAAGAAACCCTTCAACAGGATGCCGGACAACTTTCCCAACGAACTCAGGAGGATCGTCACCGGCATGGAACCGCAGAGGGTCGTCCACCTTATGGGCAGGTCGAACGTCGGTCCCGGCCTCATGGGTATCGTGGAGATCGGCGGTTAGTCGATGGAGCTCTGGGTAGGCGCCCTCAACCTCGGCTTTCTCTACGCCTTCGTGGCCATCGGCATTTACATTACCTTCCGCATTCATGACTTTCCCGACATCACCGTTGACGGGACGTTCACGACGGGCGCCGCCATCAGCTCCGTCCTGGTCGTCTCCGGCGTCCATCCTCTCCTGGCCGTACTGGCCTCTTTTCTCGCCTGCAGCGCCGCGGGAAGCATCACGGCGCTCATCAACACCCGCCTCAATGTCAACAGTCTCCTGGCAGGCATTCTGGTCATGACCGGCCTCTATTCCGTCAACCTCCACATCATGGGCCGCTCCAACATACCATTGCTTGACACACCCGAGTTCTTTACGCTCCTCAACAAGGCAAACCCCGGGTTGCCCCGCGAACCGTGGACGGCGTTGTGCCTCACTCTTATCATGGCCGCATCCTGGTTCGCCGTCTCCTTTTTCTTCAAGACCGATTTCGGCCTTTCCATGCGGGCAACCGGCAACAACCCCACCATGGCGCGCGCGGCCGGCATCAACGTGGACCATGTCAAGATCTTCGGCGTCGCCATCGCCAACGGTCTTGTGGGCATCTCCGGCAGCCTCGTGGCACAGTACCAGGGTTTTGCCGACATCGGCATGGGTATCGGGACCGTGGTCACCGGCCTCGCCTCGGTCATCATCGGGGAGTCGATCCTCAAGAAGCATTCCGTCTACACCTGGATCGCAAGTGCGATAATCGGTTCGGTGATCTTCCGGTTCATGATCGCCACCGCCCTTTATGCCGGGATGGACCCCATCGATCTCAAGCTTATGACGGCGATCTTCGTCCTCATCACCCTCGTTGTCACCGCAAAGATCGGCAAGGGGAAAGCAAAGATGAAGAAGAAGCACCTTGTGACGGCAGCAGTGGCCGCGGCCGTTATCCTGGGAGTCTTCGCCTCCGTGAAATACGGGGATCTGGTCGCCGTCATGCCACAAAAAAAGGTCAGGATCGGTGTCTTCCAGGTCAGCAACAACCCCATCCTCGATATCACCCGTGACAGCTTTCTCGGAGAGATGAAGCGCCTTGGCTACGTGGAAGGAAAGAACGCGACCTTTATCGTCGAAAACGCCAGCGGGGAACTTGCCACCCTGAACGCCATAGCCGACAAGTTCCTCCGGGAAAAGGTGGATATCGTCGTTCCCATCTCCACGGCCTGCACGCAGGTGGCAGCCAACAAGATAAAGGACCGCCCCGTGGTCTTCGCAACCGTCGCAAACCCGTTCCTCATCGGGGCAGGCAAGTCGGACACGGACCACCTCCCGAACATGACGGGGGTCTACGGCGCAGTGCCCATGGACAGGACGATGGATATCGTCACCAGGATCCTTCCTGGAAAGATCAAGATCGGGGTTATCTGGGACCCCTCTCAGGCAAATTCCGAGTACAACGTCAACAACCTGAAAAAGGCCGTGCAGAATCATCCCAATGTCACCTTCGTCGGCGGCAACATCGCCAACTCCTCGGAGGTATACCAGGTTGCCGCGTCGCTGGTCCAAAAGGGAATAGACGCCTTCGTCCTCTCCACGGATAATACCGTCTATACCGCCTTCGATTCCGTCGTCAAGGCGGCGCGAGGCAGAAAGGTGCCCATTATCTTCAACGACGTCGACCATCCCGAAGGCGGCGCCCTGGTGGTCTTCGGATACGCCTACGAATCCAGCGGCAGGCAGGCCGCAAACCTGGTGGACCGTATCATTAAAGGAGAAAAGCCCGCCTCGATCCCCTTTGAGCGATACAAGGAAACGGTGCTGGGTATCAATCTCAAGGTCGCAAGGGAACTGGGGATTACGATACCCCGGGAGCTCATCGATGCGGCCACGGTGATCGTCGATGAGGGAGGCAACACACAGAAGCGGGGCGGTGACCCTTCTTCCCGGGGAATATCCGGGCAAGGTAAGCGGCTCGCCCTTTTCCAGTTCACCGACAACGTCATCCTCGACACCTGTGCCAAGGGCGTTATCGACGGGTTGAAGAAGAGCGGCGTCCTCGAGAGAGAAAAAATATCCGTCGACCACAAGATGGCCAACGGGGATTTTCCCACCGCCCAGTCCATTGCCCAGGAGATGGTGAGCAAGAAGTATGATTATATCGTCACCGTATCGACGATATCACTCCAGGTGACAGTGAACCACAACAAGGAGATTCCCCACATTTTCGCGGCGGTCACCGACCCGATAAAGGCCGGGGCGGCAAAAAGCTTCACTGATCACCCCCCAAACCTTACGGGAATCGCCACCCCGCAACCCGTCGAAGCGACGGTCAAACTCATGCGCAGGGTCTTCCCGAAGGCGAAGGTTATCGGGATGATCTGGAACCCCGCCGAGGCGAACTCTGAGATATGTACCCTCCTGACGCGGGAGGCAGCAAAAAAATATGGCTTTAAGGTTGTCGAGGTCCAGATCACCGGCACCCAGGAGATCGACCAGGCGCTCCGCTCGATCCTCGCGAGCGAACCGGACATCTTCTTCACCTCGGGAGACACGACCGTTTCCGCGGTCATCCCCTCTGTTGCCCAGAAGCTCCGGCAGAAAAAGATCCCTTACGTGACGAACACGCCGGCGGACATCGATTCCGGGGTCTTCATGTGCCTCGGAGCGGATTACTACGACGTGGGGCTCAAGGCCGCCGAGCTCACCGTCAGGGTCATCGGGGGAGAGAAACCCGCCGCCATACCCATCGTCTCCTACGTGCCGGAACAGCTCACACTCAGCCTCTCCCTGGCAAAGGAATACGGCATAAGCATTCCCGACGACCTCGTCAAAAAAGCCGTGCGGGCGGTGAAATAACCCATGATAAAGATCGTCGATTATCACAAGACCTTCAATGCCGGCACCTTGAACGAGGTTTACGCACTCCGGGGCGTCGATCTCCATGTCGAAGAGGGAGAGTTCCTGACCATCATCGGAACGAACGGCTCCGGGAAGTCCACCCTTCTCAATGCCATCGCAGGTACCTTCCTCCCCGACCGCGGCACGATCACCATAGGCGGTGAGGATATGGCGAAGAAACAGGATTTTCATCGCGCCCGCTTCATCTCCCGCGTCTTTCAGAACCCCTTCATGGGAACGGCCCCGGACATGACCATAGCGGAGAACATCCACCTCGCGTTCATGAGGGGCAAGCCCCGCTACCCCGTCCCCGGCCTCACCCGCGAGCGTCTGGCCGTCTACGGGGAGGAAGTGCGGATGCTGGAAATGCAGCTGGAAAACAGGCTCGACAACACCATCGGCACCCTTTCCGGCGGCCAGAGGCAGGCCCTCACTCTCCTCATGGCCGTGATGAACGAGCCCAGGGTCCTGCTCCTCGACGAACACACGGCGGCCCTCGACCCGAAGTCCGCCGCCCAGGTGGTGGCCCTCACGGAACGGTTCATCGCCCGCTACCACCTTACGACCATCATGATCACCCACAGCATGCAGCAGGCCCTCGCGCTGGGCTCGCGGACCATCCTCATGCACAAGGGTCAGGTCATTGAGGAGATCTCGGGAAAGGACAAGCAATACCTCACCACCACCGACCTCCTCGACCGCTTCGCGGACCTGAGAAAACAGGAGAAGCTCACTGCCGACATGATAGAGGAGATGAGGAGGGAATATCTCTGAAAACCGTTGGAACCGTTAGAGCCGTTGGAACTGTTGGAATGGTTTTTGTGCTTTACTCTTTGCCCTGCGCAAATTAGGATAATAGCAATCGTGATAAGGTCGTGCTGAGGAGGTAAGGTATGTGTTGTCGGGTTGTTGTTCTTGTCGTGATCGCGATGGCCCTTTTGTTCTCGATGACAGAGGGTGTCTCGTTTGCCCAGTCAAAGGTGCCCTGCACCGATGCGGTGTGCGGCCCGGGTTACAAGGCGTACCTGCAGCCGAACGGGTCGTGCATGTGCATTGCCGCTGATTGCGAGAGCATCGAGGGTTGCCCGAAGCCTCCCAGGATCCCCGAGGATTGCGCCAGCATCGAAGGCTGCAACCCGCCTGAGACGATCAAGCCCTAGAGGGCGGCAGGGGAATTTGTCCCGGAAGGTTCCGAAATGGCCCATATACTTGTCGCATTTCACTCACAAACAGGCAACACGGAAAAGATGGCCCGGGCGGTGGCCGCCGGGATAACACAGGCCAAGAACGCACGGGCAAAGATGAAAAAAGCCCTTGAAACCACCGCCGGCGATATCCGGGATTGCGACGCCGTCGTCTTTTGCTCCCCCGAGTATTTCGGCTACATGTCGGGCGCGATGAAAGACCTTTTCGACAGGACATACGAAGAACTGAAAGACGACCCGCGGACCCGAAAAAAACCTTACTCCATTGTCATCAGCGCGGGCAATGACGGCAGCGGAGCCGTCAGACACATAGAACGCATCTGCAAGGGCTATAATTTTAAAAAGGTGCAAAATCCCATAATATGCAAGGGTCCCGTCACGCCCGACATGCTCGCCCTGTGCAGAGAACTCGGCGAAACCATCGCCGAGGGTGTGAATGCGGGAATATTCTGAGGACAATCCCATTATGAGTCCCTCTGGTATCATTCAGGCTGCAACCCCGCCGGAGACGCAGATCTCCGTCATCCCCCATGACCCATTACCCATAACCTGTAACCGGTTCTCTTGACAAACCCTTCAAATCACGTCATAATCCATATCTGCATCTTACCATGACCCATTTCTCCCCGGGCAGGTCACCGGAGATATCGCATGGAAGCACCGGGAGAAACACCGGGAAGAAGAAAGGAGCCTGAATGGCGAAACGCAACCCAAACAGTTTTTTGAAAAGGCAGAAGGAGATCAAGCGTCAGCAGAAAGCCCAGGAAAAAATGATGAGAAGACAGGGTCACAAGAAACAGGAACCCGAAGAAGAGATCAACGAAGAGACAACTGCTGCCGAAGCGGAAACCACCGGGGAAGAAACATCAGCCGGGGAAGAGGAAGAGACGGCCTGAGGCCGCAGATCCACGTTGCAAAGGTATCAGGAACAGGGGTGGGTTTCACATTCACGCCCCGCGCGAAAAGCGATCAGCTAACGCACCAACAAAAACGAGAGAGCTTTCAGGGCAAACACACCGTCCTCTCACCATGGGCAGGCCGGACGGGCGGCCCCGACGATGGACGGATGTGGCCTTTTCCGAAATTCTCTCTAGCGACCCGGGATCGACCCGATGTCGAAACCAAGTTTCTCCCCGAGATCAACGAAGGCCTTTACCCATTGAACCGCTTCCGGTCTGTTCCCGGACGCCTCTTTCACCATATTCTTATAGACAGATCTCGCCATGGAGTAGTAGATGTTCTGGACCTCCCAGAGGTTCACCTCGATGGGTAACAACCGGGAGAGTTCCGCGCTCATCTTCACGGCCTCGATGAGCGCGATATCCGATGGGTCCGCCTGCAGGAGGGACATCTGACCTTCCAGTCTCTTCCTGATGATCGTCTCCATCTGAACCGTATCATAGCCAAGACCCCACTTCTCGACCTCGTTCACAAGTCCGCGGATACGGTTCGCGTCAAGAGTGTCCTGGGAAAAGGCCTTTCTGAGATCAAGACTGAGAATGAACTCGGCGGCGGCCCTGAAGACATTGGGAACCGTCATGCCGGCCTCGCGGAAGAAGTTCATGAGGATCCGTTCGCCCTCAAAGAGCTCCCTGCAGGCTACCTCGTACTTGTCGTACGTATCCCTCAAAAGAAGGTTCATGACCGCGTGCTGCCGGTCCCTGAAAAGGCTGGTGAAGGAATAGTTGTGCATTCCGAAATGATGGTCCATCAGGCGGAATACGTCTGCGAAGTCGGCCCTTTCGAAGGCGGCGGTCATCTCGGTCCTCATCGACTGAAAACCCTCTTTCCCGAGGTACTCCCGCACCCCTCCGTTGAAAGCATGCCCTCCCAGGTGGAGAAGCGCGAAGCTGATCCGCTCGGAATCGCCTGTGATGCGGGACGCGATGAGGACCCTGCCGATGGCAAGCGTCGTCCTGCCCGCCGCTATCCTGAAATACTCCTCCTTGTCCACGGTGTAACTGTATATCTCCGTGCGATCGCCGAAGTCTTCCATCACCGAGGAAACGGCGTAATGCACCGCGACCTTCTTGAGATCTATCACCACGGGCGTGACAAACCTGTCGAATATCCTGGCGCCATCCCCCTGTTCCGGGATGTTGCTCTTCGCCTTCTCGAGAAGAGACCGGAAGACCCTCTCCCTGTCATCGCCGCTCACCTCCGCGATCAGCTGAATGGCTCTTCCCGCGTACTGAATGATCTGGACCGTCTCTATCCCCGATATCTCATCGAAGAACCATCCGCAGCTCGTGTACATGAGCAGCGCGTGGCGCTGCGATTCGAGAAGCTTCAGCGCCTCGGTCCTTTCATCGCCGGCCAGCACCCTTCGGCCGTGCTTCGTGAAGAACTCGTCAACGGTTTCCCTGTCGCGATCGAGGATCACATCGATGTAATCGTTCCGGGCCGCCCAGGGGTCGTGGAGATACTGACTGGCCTTTTCCTCATATGCCCGGGCCAGTTCATCACGCAGCCAGTCCAACGCGTCGCGCAGGGGACGCCTCCATGCCTGGTTCCAGCCCCCGTGTCCACCCGAGTTGCACCCGCAGTCGCTGCGCCAGCGCTCAATGCCATGGGCGCAGCTCCAGGAGGTATTCTCCTCGATCTTCACCTCGTGCGTCGGCGGGAATCTCTCGAGGAATTCGCCA
This sequence comes from Syntrophorhabdus sp., assembly GCA_012719415.1. Taxonomy (NCBI): domain Bacteria; kingdom Pseudomonadati; phylum Thermodesulfobacteriota; class Syntrophorhabdia; order Syntrophorhabdales; family Syntrophorhabdaceae; genus Syntrophorhabdus; species Syntrophorhabdus sp. The sequence goes on along the minus strand of JAAYAK010000237.1, from coordinate 12,056 downwards.
TAGTTGGTCAGTTGCGCGAGCCCCTCCTTTTCGACGTGATGCAGCGCGAAGGCGAGGGCCATGTCCCCGAACCGGTGGTGGTGGCCGTAGGTCTCGCCATCGGTAGCGATATGCATGAGCTGGGTCCAGCTCCTGTCTGCCCGGAAACCCGAGGCGAGCCTCATCGCCAGATCCTCTCCTCTTTTGAGGAGGCCTTCGAAGGCAACAGCCCTCGATATGGGGCCATCGTAGAAGAAGACGGTTATCCTGTGGCCGGAAGGAAGCCGCACGACATAGGGACGGGTAGGATCAATGCGCCCCCCCGTTACGTCCTTCCATTTGCCGGAACCGATCTTCCTGACCCTTTTTGCCTGGTGAGGAGCAAGAATGGTGAAAAGGATACCGCAAACCGCCAGGTGCTCGAGAGTCTCCACGTCCACAGCCGTTTCGGCGAGCCACATCCCTTCCGGTTCGCGTCCGAATCTCTTCCGGAAGTCCCTGATCCCCCAGATCACCTGCGTTCTCCTGTCGCGGGAATTGGCGAGCGGCATGATGATATGGTTATATACCTGGGCCAGGGCGTTCCCGTGGCCCGACCGATGGGAGACGCTCAGCCTGTCCGCCTCGAGGATACCTTCGTACACGGCAGGAGCGAAGGTCTTCATCCATGCCAGCAGGGTCGGGCCGAAGTTGAAGCTTATCCTGGAATAGTTGCTGACGATGTCGGTGATACGGCCGTAGCCGTTCACCATTCGGGAGGCCAGGTTCGGCGCGTAGCATTCGGAGGTGATGCGCTCGTTCCAATCATGGAAGGGGTAAGCCGAGTCCTGTATCTCGACGGACTCGAGCCAGGGATTCTCCCGCGGCGGCTGGTAAAAATGACAATGGACGCAAATGTATCGTTCCGCTTTGGGTGGGAGTTTGTCTTCTTCCATCATTCCTTCTCCATTGCCGCCAGCATCGACGGTATCGACATGTCGTCCACGGCGACCGCCTCTGTGAGGCGACGGTTCATAGAAGCGACGTATTCCCTGAACCGAGGCCTGTGCCCCGCGCCAAGGGGTTCCGCGCGAACGCAGCGGACCCTAAGGGGGTTCACTGCCCTTCCTGCCACTCTCATCTCAAAGTGGAGATGGGGGCCCGTGGCGAGGCCGGTGGAGCCGACGCGGCCTATGATATCACCCTGCTCCACCCTCGATCCGTTCCTGATGCCCTTCGCGACGCTCGACAGGTGACCGTACCAGGTGCTATAGCCGTTCCGGTGCCGTATGATAACGAGTTTCCCGTAGCCTCCGCGGCGGCCGGAAAAACTGACAACACCATCACCCAGGGCGGAAACGGGGGTTCCCGTGGCGGCGACATAGTCAATGCCCCTGTGCGGCCTGTGAACCTTGAGTATGGGATGGAAGCGTCTGCCGGTATAATGGGAGCTGATCCTCCGGAAATTGAGCGGCGCCTTGAGAAACGCCCGTCTCAAAGGCCTCCCATCGGCGTCATAGTAGCCCGCGTTTCCCTTTACCTCGTACCGGTAGGCCAGGTATCTCTGCCCGTTGTTGATGAACTCGGCCGACAGGATACTGCCGAACCTTCTGAAGGTATTCCCCGTGAAGAGACCTTCAACCACTATCCTGAACGTGTCCCCTTCCCGCAGGTCCGTGTTGAAATCCATGTCCCAGGCAAAGATATCCGACAGGTCGAGGGCAAGGAGCAAGGCGTTCCTGCCGGGGCCCAGGGAGGCCACCAGGTTGTCTCTGATGACACCACCGAAGGAAAGCTGCCGATTCTCATACTCCACCTTCTCGATCGTCGCGGTCAACGAGTCCCCGTCGCGCGAAAGATTCAGATAGGTGTCATCGTCTATCCAGTACGTGAGCGAGTGCAGCCTGTCGTCGGTGTCGATCGTCATGCTGTAGGGACGGCCCGAGCAGAGCCTGCCAAGATCATAGACACCGTCCGCAGCCTCTTTCGCGTGCCTGAGATCGGCAGACTGAAGATTGTTGCGCTTGAAAAGCCGCGAAAGGACGTCTCCCTTTCGAACCGTGCCCGACACCTTTCTGAACTTCACCCGCGAGTCATCCCTGAAGACGGGCTTGCGCGTATCGCTGCCCGATGAAGCAAGGAACACGAAGCAGACAACGACCGTCAGCACCACTATTCCATACGCCGCGTGGCTTCTATTCATGACCCGCTCCACACGGGATCGGCGTCCTTGTCGTATTGGTCCAGAATACCGGCCTCCTTACGTTTTTGCATTAGACTCTATTCAAAATACATCTGTAATTCTGTAAACCATTTTACACCTTCGTGTTATCCCAAACAAAGGATTAAACCAAGCACGATGAAATTACAGGGAAAGAATCCTGGGAAAGAGGAAGGGACGATCCGGCTTGCCCCCCTCTTGCCATCGAGGAGGGGGGGTAGGTCCTCCTTGCATGGCAAAGCAAGATGAATCGTCCCTTTCTTGAATCGTTGCAGCCTTGAAGCCACTTCTGTCCTGAAACCTGAAACTGTGAAACTAAGGGTTTTGTTTGAAACGGTTCTCTTTCCTTTACCTTCTCTTCTCCTTTTCGAGCTTGCGTTTCTCTTCGTCCCGTATCTCGCGCCTGAGAAGTTTGCCAACCTTCGACTTCGGCAGCATGTCACGGAACTCTATGTAGCCTGGGACCTTGTAGGGGGCCAGCCGGTCCCTGCACCACTTGAGAAGCTCGGTGCTTCCGATCCCTTTCGCGTCCTCCTTCAAAACGACGATCGCCTTGATCCTTTCCCCGACCTTGGGGTCGGGCACGCCGATGACGCAGGCGCCGATGACCGTCGGATGGTCCTGCAGGGCGGCCTCCACCTCGGACGCTGAGACTCGGTACGCCTTGTACTTGATGATGTCGGCGGTCCTCTCGACGAACTCCAGCTCTCCCCTCTCGTTCATCTTGACGTAATCGCCCATGCGGTAATAGATGTCCCCGTTCAGTCTTACGTAGGAATACTCCGTCTCCTCCGGTTTATTGAGATACTCCTTCAGCGTGTATGGAGAGGTCACAAGCAGCTCTCCCAGCTCGCCGGGCGGCAGCTTCTCCAGGGTCTCCCTGTCGACGACGATCGATTTCCTCGTCTTCAAAGGAGTCCCGATCACGGTGGGCGACGGCTCCTGGCTGAGCAGGCTGTAGGTCACGTGGCCTATCTCCGTGGAACCGTAGACCTGGTAAAGCGGTACGGAGTATTTCTCCTGCCAGGTCTTGAAGACCTCAACGGGAAGAACATCACCGCCGCAGTAGCAGTACCTCAACGAGCTCAGGTCGTACTGGTCGACTCGATCGCTCTCGAGGATCATCCTGTAGAGCGCCGGGACGCCCAGCATCCACTTGATCCTGTACCTCTCTATCGCGGAGAGCGTGGGGTCCACCTCCGGTATGGGCATGAGCACCACCGTGTTGGCATAGTTGAAACCGAAGGCTATGGAAAAACCCTTCGCCATGATGTGGAAGAGAGGGTTGATCATGAGGACGGTATCGTTCCCGGGATTGACATAGTCCTTGATCACGTCCTCCATGATGTCGTTTATGTAGGTAACCTCTCCGACGTGGTTGCCAGGGACGCCCTTCGGAAAACCTGTGGTGCCACCGGTATACATGATGTAGGAGAGGTCCGTCTTCGGGTCGATCGTGATGTCCGGCGGTATGTTCGGGGACCGGTATGTCACATCCTTGAAAAAGTGTATCCTGTCTCCCTTTTCCACCTTGCCCGTGGGGATCTTGTCGAAGAGATGGCCAACCACCCGTTTGAAGGGCGAGATGAAATCAACGAGGTTCGTGACAATGACCCTTTTCAGGTTCGTTCTCTCCATGACCTCCTTCACGTAGACAAAGTTCGTGTCCAGGCAGATCACCGTTTCTATGCCGGCGTCGTTGATCATGTATTCGATCTCGAAGGCCGTGTAGATGGGTGACACGGGAACGGTCACGGCACCGATCCTGTTTATGGCGAAATTCGCGATGATCCACTGTGGACAGTTCGATATGTAGAGCATCACCCTGTCCTGCTGTTTCACCCCCATGTCGGAGAGGCCCCGGGCGAACTTGTGCACGAGGGTCTCCAGTCGTCCATACGTGAAGGTTTCGCCAAGATAGACGAGGGCGATCTTGGAGGAGTGCTCCTTGCACACCTCCTCAAAACGTGTGAATGTATATTGGTTTTCTAAGGATGCCATTGCCTCACCCCTTACACTCCGAAATATGCCGATTTCACATCGGGATTATCCATCAGTTCTTCTCTTGTCCCCATCAGCACACTGGAGCCGTTCTCAAGTATATATCCGTAATCGATAATGGGCATGACGGGCCGAGCATATTGTTCCGTGATGATGATCGAGATACCTTTCGAATCGCGGATGGCCTTGGTTCCGTTGACGACGATCTCCTGATACGCCGGGCTCAGACCCAGGAGAGGTTCGTCGAGCAGGAGCATCTTCGGCGACGCCATGAGCGCCCTGCCGATGGCGAGCATCTGCTGCTCGCCGCCGCTTAAGAACCCCCCCTGTCTCTTCAAATGGTCCTTGAGCCGAGGAAAGAGATTGAGGACATATTCCAGGTTCTCTTTGGTCTCACGGCTGCCCACCAGATAGGAACCGATCTTCAGATTCTCCAGCGTCGAGCTCTCGGGAAATATCCTTCTTCGTTCCGGACACAGGACAATGCCTGCCTTCGCCCGGTTGTGGGGGCTCACCGCCGATATGTCCTTCCCGTTGAAGAACACACGCCCGAATACGGATATCCGTTCACCGCCACGCATCAACTCTTTCTTCTTGATATCCAGGATGATCCCGGAGATGGCGTGCATGAAGGTACTCTTCCCCGCGCTGTTGGAACCGAATATCCCGATGATCTTGCCCTCGCTGCAGGTCATGCTCACGTTGTTGAGAGCGATCATATTCTCAAAAAACACCATCAATTCAAAGGCTTCGAACATGGGCTACACTCCTTCGCTTCCGAGGTATGCCTCTCGTACTCTTTTGTCCTCGATGACATCGAGCGCTTCACCTTCTGTTATTTTCTCTCCGAAATTGAGGGCCATGACCCTTGTCGCCACCTTGAAAAGCTCGCGCAGGCGATGTTCCACCATGATGAGCGTTATTCCCTCCATCTTCATCTTCTCGATGAGCGGTACCATGCCTGCTATCTCACTCATGCTCAATCCGGAAAAGACCTCGTCACAGAATATGATCTCCGGGCGCAGCGCCATGCACCTCGCCAGTTCGAGCCGTTTCTGATACCCCGTGGGCAGGGTTGATGCAAGCTTGTAAGGCACCCGGGAATCGCGCTCGAACCCGATCTCCTCGAGGATGTCGACGGCGACCGTGTCCCTGTCGCCGTGCTTTCCGCCCCCGCGCCACCCGCCGGTCTTACGTGCCCTTGGCGACCACAGCGGTATTATCAGGTTCTTGTACGCCGGCAGGGAATGATAGGGCCGCATTATCTGGAAGGTCCTGGCGATCCCTATGTCCGCTATCTTGTGAGGCTGCCAGCCCGTGATGTCCTTGCCTTTGAACATCACCTTGCCCGCCTCTGTCCTGATGAAACCGGTGATGCAGTTTATCAGCGTCGTTTTTCCTGACCCGTTCGGTCCGATTATGCCGAAGACATCCCCTTCGTAGATATCGAAGCTCACATCCATGAGCGCCTTCAGACCGCCGAAGGATTTCGTGATTCCATGCACGGATAGTACCGGCTGCGCGCTCATACTTTCACCCACCTTTCAAACTGGTGATACTTTCTCTGAAGGTAGATCATGATACCCTCGCTCTTGAACACGATAAAACCCGTCAGGATGACGCAGTAGATGACGATCCTGAAGGTCCCGAAGGCCCTGAGGACCTCCGAGAGGGGAACAAGGATGAAGGCGCCGATCAAGGCACCCACCAGGGTCCCGCCTCCTCCAATGACAACCGCGGCAATGGGAATGATCGAAAAGTCGAGGGCGAAGAGCGAGATACCCGCCCACATGTACAGATGGGCAATGTAAGCACCCGCGAGGCACCCGAGCAGGGACGCGATAAAAACCCCGATGATCCTCATGCGGGTGACGCTTATGCCCGATGCCCTCACCGACTGGTCGTTGTCCTTCACGCCTCTCAGGACAAGACCGACGTCCTCGTTCACGAATCTCCGCATGGCGAAGAGAAAGACAAGGGCCAGGATGATGATCACATAGTTCTCAACGTAGGCGTTGGGAAAGGGAGCGACCCCGGTCATGCCGTTCGTGCCGCCGAGTATGTTCAGGGCCTCTATGATCCTCGTGAACAGCAGGGGATACATGAGGGTGACGATCGCGAAATAGACACCCCTCAGCGGAAGGCATGGCAAAAGCACAACGGTGCAGAACACCGCCCCGACGACGGTCGCCAGCGGCATCGATAGCCATATGGGCAACCCCGCTTCCACGTTGAAGATAGCCGCGAAATATCCTCCGACCCCGGTGAAGAACGCGCCTCCAAGACACACAAGGCCGACATAGTTCGCCAGGAAGTCGAAGGATAACGCGAGGAGCGCGTACGCGCACATGATGTTGATGACCTTTTTCCAGTATGGAGCAAGCTCGAATACAAACGGAAGGGCCAGAAGCCCCACGATGAGCAGTATCCTCGGTCCCATCAGATAGAGGATCTCCCGCGCGGAGGTTATCGCGTAGATGCCCTCCGTCCTCACCTTGAGCCCCCGGTCGATCCTCTCTTTTCGCATCATCGTATCCATGGCTACACCCGCTCTTCCAGTTCTTTCTGTTTACCGAATATCCCCGAAGGCTTGACGAGAAGTGTGATAATGATGGCGAGAAGGGCAACGACCATCTGGTAATGGGCGGAGATGAAGAACTCCGTCATGATCTGGGCGAAGCCGATAATGAAAGAGGCGACGATCACTCCTCCCCAGCTCCCCAATCCCCCGATGACACAGACAGCGACGGCGAAGACAAGAACGTTGTATCCTCCTTCCACGACTATGTTCCCCAGGGGCAGAAGGAGCACCGCGGCAAGCCCCGCCAGCGCCGATCCTATGGCGAGGGAGAGAACGGCGGTCATATCGGAATTGATCCCGAGCATCATGGCCGCCCGTTCATCCTGGGCTATGCCGCGAAAGGCAAGGCCGACCTTCGTCAGGCGCGTGAAGAGGTAGAGAATGATAAAGGTCAGTATGCCCGCCCCGACGATGATGAGACGCTGGTAGTCCACGCTCACGCCCAGTATGCTGACGGAGCCGGAAAAGAAGGCGGGCAGAACGAATGTCCCGCCTCTCAAACCTCCCCACCTTAAACCCTCCAGGATAGCAAGGCCGATCGCGTACGTCGCTATTATCTCCGATATCTCCATGCCCCTGATGCGCACGAGTATGAACTGGTAGATGGCCGCCCCCACAAGGCTCGTGATGATCACTCCCAACAGGATCGCCAGAAAATAGGGGAATCCCAGAAACTGGTTGAGAAAGAGCCACGTCAGGTATCCCGAGGCAACATACAGGGCCCCGTGAGCGAAGTTCGGGACCCTGCTTATGCTGTACACAAGGGTAAAGCCAAGGGATACCAGGGAGAGGGTGATGCTGTTGATGATCCCGTATACGAGAAGCTCCATATGTCCCCTCTTTCTTGGTTTACTTCATCCAGGGCGGAAGAACGACCTTCGCATCTGCCACCTTGGGAGGGAATATCTGCACCCTCTTGCCCTTCTGCCACTGGATGATGCCCGTCACAGCGCCTTCCTTCGGGTCGAGGGAAGGGATTATCTGGTGCGTCTTCTTGTCGAACCTCATTCTCCCGTAGACACCCATGATGTCCCCGTTCTCGAGGGCGGTGATCACCTTCTCCGAGTCCGTGCTCCCCGCTTTCTCGATGGCGTCCTTCAACTGGTAGACAGCCATGTAGCTCGACGATGTGCCGTAACCCTCGGGCTCAAGCCCCCATTTTTTCTTGTAGGCATCGACGAACTTCATCGTCCAGGGAGTGATCTTCGCGGGCGCGTTGCCGCCGTTGACGAGGTTCACTATGAGGTATTCCCCTTTTCCTCCCGAGGCCTTCATGAATCCAGGCTGCTCGGCCGCGTTCACAAACCCGATGGGGATGCATTTGAGCTTCATGTCCGCCCACTGCTTCAGAAGGATGGTGCTCTCAGGCATGTCCATCCACAGGAAAAGGATCTGGGCACCGTTCTTGCCGGCATCCGCGAGCCCGACGGAATAGTCCGTGGTCCCGGTGGGATAGATCTTCGGCGCCATGACGGTCCAGCCCTTGCCTTTCAGGGCCTTTTCCATGGCCTCCCCACCCGCGCGGGCATGCGCCACATCCTGGACCATGATGGCTGCGGTCTTGAACCCGTAGCTTTTCCTCATGTCTTCAAGGAGGGTGAGGAACTCCGGCATCATAACGCCGACATGGCTCGAGTTCCTGAAACAGTATTTGTATTTGGCATAATTATCTGCGACCTTCTTGTGGTACGCGGGAGTGAGGACCCCGGTAGTGAGGATGCTCACCTTCTTATACTTGCTCAGGATGTCCATGGCGGCAAGGGCCGCTTCCGAGCGCACCGGTCCGCCGACGATAAAATCCGCCTTCTTCTCGAGTATGAGCTTTTCCAGCCCCAGGAGCGCCTCGCTGACCGGCACGCCGGGCTCGAGGTCTCTGGTGTCGATGACCTCCACCTTGAACGGTCTCTTTGTGTTGCCCACCTTTACTCCGCCCGCGGCATTGATCTCATCCGCCGCAAGCTTGATGCCCCTCTCCGCGTCCCATCCATACAGGAATGCGGTCGCTAGCGGCGCCCCGATCACGATGGGATCCGCGGCACCCGCTGGGCCGGGCAGAAAAAACCCCATCGCAAATAAAGCGATGATGATGCACATCAGCTTTCTCATGCTAACCTCCCCCTTTGGATATATTTGATACCCTTTTTGCCCTTTCCCACGGAATGAGCAATATTTATGCCATGTCTGCCGGTACCCGCTCCCCCTCGCCGGTTGAGAGTAACGTTTGCGGCGGGTTGCACGTCAATCGCTTCAAAGGGTGTAGAACAATCCCCGGGGATGGATGTGACGTCAGATTGCAGAAAATTTTCAATTCTCCTCTGACGGGAATTGAAAGGAACTTTTACTTTTGATGGAAAATTTTCGCTCTTGTGATTCCCGCGCTGTTGATCTCTTTTAGAAGAACATCCTCTGAAATTTCGAGGATGGTACTGGCCTCTTTCAAATCCCAATGTGTCTTTTCGAGCACTTTGCAGATGTGCTCTTTTCGGATTTCCTGCAGCGTCTTCATTGAAGGGGTCACGGACATGCTAACTGCAATTAGGATGCCAGCAACGGGGTGGAGATCAGGAGGGCAAGGCGATATCGTACTCCTTCAGCTTCTGCCGGAGGGTGGGCCGCGATATGCCGAGGATGCCGCAGGTCTTGCCGAAATGCCATCCCGTGTGCTGGAGGACCTTGAGAATGTGGACCTTCTCGACATCCTGCAGGGTCGTCATGGCGCCCGTCGCCTCCCTCGCCTCCTCTTCGTCGGCGTCGGCCTTTTCGAGAAGCGTCACGATGAACTCGTCGAGGATGACCTCGCCGGGGGTGGAGATCACGCCCCTCGTCAAAACGTTCTCCAGCTCACGGACGTTGCCTGGCCAGTGATAGGCGAGCAGTCTCTCCATGGCCCTTTCCTCGACCCTCTTGATGCTGTGGTGCAGGTCGGCATTGATCTTCTTGAGCAGGTACTGGATGAGCAGAGGTATGTCGGAACTCCGGTCCCGAAGCGGAGGCACCCTGATCATGGCGACGCTCAGCCTGTAAAAAAGATCCTCCCTGAAATGGCCCTCACGGACCATCTGCCAGAGGTCCCTGTTCGTCGCGGCTATGACCCGCGCGTTGGACTTCAGGCTCCTTTCACCTCCGACGTGCTCGAACTCTTTCTCCTGCAGGAAGCGCAGCAGCTTCGCCTGCATTTCAAAGGGTATCTCGCTCACCTCGTCGAGGAAGATCGTGCCATCGCCGGCGAGTTCAAATTTTCCTTTCTTCGTAGCGATGGCACCCGTGAAGGAACCCTTCTCATGCCCGAAAAGCTCACTTTCGAGAAGGGTCCCCACGATGGAGGAGCAGTTGATCCCGATGAACGGGGCGTCCTTCCCCGGACTGTGATAGTGGATGGCCCTGGCTATCATCTCTTTGCCCGTTCCCGTTTCCCCCTCTATGAGGACCGTTACCTTGTTCTCCGACAGTATCCCGATCGCCTTGAATATCTCCTTCATCTCCCGGCTCTTACCGATGATCTTCCCTTTTTCGTATATGAGGGAGGGATCGAGTGATATGGCGTTCGTGGCCGGCCCCGGCGCCCCGGCCCGCGCCGCCCGCTCGACGGCGCTTTCCAGTTCCTCGATATCGATCGGTTTCGGGATGTACTCGCAGGCGCCGAACTTCATCGCCTTGATCGTTGTGTCCATGTCATGGAAGGCCGTTATTATGATGACGTTGCTCTTTTTCGTGGTCTCCCTGAATTCTTTCAACACCTCGAGGCCATCCTTGTCGGGAAGACGGATATCGAGGACGATCACGTCAGGTTTGAAGGAGTTGTTCTTTTCGATGGCCTCGGCGGCGGTCATGGCGCATGCCACGTCGTAGCCCTTCTCGCTCAGGAACATCTCAAGGGATTCCAGAAGCGACTTCTCATCGTCAACGATGAGTATCCTTTTTTTCATTATTGCGCCTCCTGACGGGTACCGTCATGGAGAGGTGAACGCCCCCCGTTCGTTTCGTGGTAATACCCACCGTCCCCCCGTGTGCCTCAATGACCTTCTTCACATTCCACAGCCCCAGTCCGGTACCCTTCTTCTTGTTGCTGAAGAAAGGATCGAAAACGTAAGGAAGGTCTCCGTCCGCTATGCCCGGTCCGTTGTCATCGACGTCTATGCTGACGAACCTGCCGTTCCCGGCGGCATACTTCGTCCTTATACCGATCTTTCCCCCTTCGGGAAGCACGTCGATGGAGTTTTGCAGGACGTTGATGATGGCCTGCTCGATCTTGTCGCGGTCTATGGATATCCTCGGGATTTCCCTCGAGAACGACTTGCGCACCTCGATGCCCTTTTCCTGGAACCTCACCGTCATCATCTCAAGGCAGGAGAGGATGATGGACCTGATCGACGCGGGCTTGAGGTCCAGTCTGAGAGGTTTGGCAAAATCCAACATCTCTGTGAGGATCCTCTCGAGGCGGGATATCTCCTCCGTCATGATCTCCATCCGCCGCTTGTCGTTCCCCTTGAACTCGATCTTCTTGAGGAGTATCTGGATGTTCATCTTGACGGAAGACAGGGGGTTGCGGATCTCGTGGGCGAGAGAAGTGGTAAGCTGCCCGATGTGGGCGAGGCTCTCCGACTCGCGGACCTTTCTCTCCATCTCGACCCGTTCCGTTATGTCCCTGCATATGCCGACGGCGGCCTTCTGCCCCCGGTAGATAATGAGCTTCACCTTGTTCTCCGTGGGAAGGGCGCGTCCGTCCCGAGTGCGGCGGAAATACATATAGAGGTCCTGTGCAGCCCCCCTTTCCACCCGGGTCTCATAGAGTTTCCTCACCTCGCCGCGGGACTCGGGGGCTATGAACTCAAGGTACGGCCTGCCGACAACCTCTGCCACCGTGTAGTCGTGGAGATCGCAGAAGGCCTTGTTGGCAAAGACGATGATCCCGTTCTGGTTGACGAAGTACCCGTCGTTAATGTCCTCGACGAGCACCCGGTACTGCGCCTCCGACTCGGCAAGTTCGCTCGTCCTCTCCTCGACCTGTTTCTTCAGGTCCCGCGCGTGGTCCCTGATCTGCTTTTCGTGGAGTTGCTGGAAATAGTCGCTGAACCTCGTGATCGTGTAGTAGAGACACTCGTTGACGCGCTCCAGGGCATTCTGCAGCTCACGCCCTTTCAGCTTGCTGGTGAGGACAGGGGTCACGAGCTTCCTGAACATCTCGTACGCGCCCTGGACCTCGGACAGGGTGAACCCGCCGAGAAGCCTCAATCTCGTGATCCACCGGATATGACAATCGATCATCCGGTAGTCGTGGTCGACGAGCACCGCGTA
>JAAYAK010000236.1 GCA_012719415.1 Syntrophorhabdus sp. | reverse complement strand
GCCCCGCTCCTTCAGTATCCTCTCAAGGTCCGTCCCCAAAAACTTGTCGGGGCCCGATGTGACCGAAGGCTCACCGGGCCTTGCCGCAAGCGCGGCAGCGACATCCCCGATCGACGAACCCGCCGTCAGGCTGTACACAACGGCGACCTTGCTCCCGCGGGCCCTTTGCGCCAGTTTCGCCACGGCAGGGATCGACGCTATGCAGCGGGGCCGCCGTTCGTTGTTGCAGACCTGCTTATTGAAATCAAGGAGAAGGAGAGCCGTGGTGGCACTGTCGAGGGTCAGGGCCTTAAGCTCGGGGGCCGAAGGGGTCTTCACCTCTTTCCAGACGTCGATGACCGTCTCGCCCGTCGCCGTCCCGGCACCGGTGATGCACACCGCGCACAGTAACGATACGATCCACCAGTGGAACCTGTTGCTTCTCATGGCACCCTCCCTGTCCTTTGACGCTTACCGCCCGCTTGAACGGGACAGGACGCCGGAAAGGGTTTCACCGACACGGGCCGGGTCCTTCACCACGGCGATCCCTGCCCTTTCAAGCGCATCTATCTTCTGCGCCGCCGTCCCGGTGCCACCGGATACGATGGCACCGGCATGGCCCATCCGCCTTCCCGGCGGAGCGGTCATTCCGGCGATGAAAGCAACCACGGGCTTCGTCATGTGTTCCCGAAAATATTCCGCCGCCTTCTCCTCGGCCGTACCTCCGATCTCCCCTATGATCACGACCGCGTCAGTGCCGTCATCGTGCTGGAACATCTCGAGGATGTCCACAAAGCTGAGGCCTGTGACGGGGTCGCCTCCGATGCCTACGCACGTCGATTGGCCGATCCCCTTCTTCGTGAGCTGATCGACCACCTCATACGTCAGAGTACCGCTGCGGGACACTACACCGACGCGTCCGGGCAGATGTATGTATCCTGCCATAACCCCTATCTTGCAGCTCCCGGGACTGATCATCCCCGGGGTGTTCGGACCTATGAGACGTACATCCTTCCCTTTCATATATTGTCTGACGGCTATCATGTCAAGCGTCGGTATGCCCTCCGTCAGGCACACGACCGTTCCTATTCCCGCTTCTACCGCCTCCATGACGGCATCCCCGGCGAACCGGGGAGGCACGAAGATCGCCGAAGCGTTGGCACCCGTCGCCCGGGCCGCATCCCGGACAGTGTTGAAGATGGGAACACCATCAAGAGACTCCCCCGCCTTCCCCGGCGTCACCCCCGCCACAACCCTGGTCCCGTACGCGACCATCTGCGCGGTGTGAAAAGCGCCCTCTTTACCGGTGATTCCCTGGACGATGACTGTGGTATCGTTGTCGATGAGTATGCTCATGAGAAAACCTTTTCAGAAGAAGGATAGGACCAATAGGAGAGATAGGACCTATTTTCCTATTCGTCCTATTCTCCTTGCCGTTTCCCCCACCTTTTTCGCCGCGTCCGCGAGGTCCGTTGCCACCGCAAAGCTGAGGCCCGATCCCGCAAGTATCCTTCTGCCCTCTTCCACATTCGTGCCTTCCAGCCGGACGACGAT
>JAAYAK010000235.1 GCA_012719415.1 Syntrophorhabdus sp. | reverse complement strand
CCCTACACCCCTATCTCCCCTCCCATCACCGTCACCGCCTGCCCGAAAAGATGGACCCTGTCGCCGGCGAGGTGGACCTTTACCACACCCCCGCGACGTGATACCTGCCGGGCGATGAGGTCCTCCTTACCAAGGCGCCTGCCCCAAAAGGGCCCCAGGCAGCAATGCGCCGAACCGGTCACGGGGTCCTCATTGACACCCACGGCGGGGGCGAAGAAACGCGATACGAAATCGAACTCTCCCGCGGCCGCCCTGCTCGTCACGATGACCCCGCGCACGGGCATCCCGAGGATCCTGGCATAGTCCGGGGTAAGGCCCCGCACCGTCTCCTCGGAATCCACCTCGATGATGTAATCGGAGCGGCTGGCGCCCACGTATAAAGGGACAGCGCCAAGCGCCTCCGCGATACCCTCCGGGGGAGCGATCTCAGCATCGGGGGTCGCGGGAAGATCGAGGCCGATCCATTCCCCCTCCTGCGTGCAGGTCAGCACACCGCTTCGTGTGTGGAAGGTGATCTTCTCATCTCTCCCCGCAAGACCTTCCTGCCACAGGATGTGCGCGCTCGCCAGGGTCCCATGCCCGCACAGGTCCACCTCCACCAACGGGGTGAACCATCTCAGGTTGTACCCGTCAGCCGCACGGATGAGAAACGCCGTTTCCGAAAGGTTCATCTCCGCGGCGACGCGCCGCATCCACTCATCCACCTTGGGATGGGAGAGAATGCAGACCCCGGCCGGGTTGCCGCTGAATGGCTCCGATGTGAAGGCATCGACGTGGAAGATCTTCATGATACGCTCCTTTTTCCGCACAGGATCACGGGGTTCCCTTAAAAACCCTCCCAGATTCTGCACTCCGCGGACGTCCCTGTCAACACAAAACGGCTCGTACTTATTGACAATTCCCCCTCTTTTGCATATAACTTCTAACAGGATCGGCCGCAAGGCAGTGAACGTTGGAACAAGGGGGTTTGCGCCATGAAAATGATCACCAGGATCATTATTTCCACTCTTCTCATGATGTCGGCGTCAAGCATTTGCCTCGCCGACCCGCCTGACCCGCCGGCGCCCCAGCAACCCTCGGGCTACACGGTCTGCCTGCCGGGCTGAAAGATCCACGGCAGGTCCATATGACGCAGGGAGGCACGAACATCCGGTGAAGAAGCTTGTCCTGATCCTGGCCACGATCGCGTTTCTTGTCACTTCCGTCGACATCTCCCTCGCGGACAAGGGACGGGACCCGCCCGACCCGCCCGTGGTGCCCGAACCCAGACCGATCGAGCGTTCCCTGTCTGTGCCTGCCGAAAAGGCACCCGGTGCCGCGGCCACAGCGTCACAGGGTGTACTCCACCGGGGTGCATCCGATCGAGGCGGTCTCGGAGCACCGCGGCTTCCTTGAGCGAAGCGCAAGGGAGTCCCGTGTCCACTGCGCCCGGACGTCCGTCGAACGCTTTCCCTGAAACAGGCATCAAAAATCCCATATCCAGGATGTGACCAGGACGATGACCAACGACGCGATGAAGCACCCATTTTTCTTTTTCCTCGTAATGCTCTTTCTTGCCGCCCTGTTTCACTTGCCTCCCGCTGCCGCGTTCGCTTCAGCACCCCTGAGCAGCGAACAGGAACGAGCGGTCAATGAGCTCGTAAAAGGCTACGGGTCGGGAGCAAGCGGCTTCTGGAGCGTCTTCGGGGATATCAAGGAGCGGATCGACGGACCCGTTCTGAAAAGGGTGCTCGACCACGCGGCGGCCAAGCAAGATGCCGCTCTGGTGGCTCTTGTGGTTGAAGGGGCCCGCGTCAAGGGCGACGAAAAAACCCTCGCGTCGCTCATGCTTTCCGCGGCCGATGCTCTTCTGTCCATCGGCGGGCACGATGAGGCGCTGAAACTTTACGACTCCGCCATGCCACTCGCGCGAAGACTGGAAGACCCGCTCCTTATGGCAAAGGCCCACGAAGGCAACGGTGATATCACCTTCCATTCCGGCAACCCGACCAATGCCCTCCTCATGTACAGGAGGGCCGCCGATCTCTATGCCAGGGGCGGCTCCCTGCCCGGCCAGGGCGTCGTCGCACGCAAGATGGGGGATGTGCTGATACAGACGGGAGACAACGGACAGGCGGCAAAGGTCCTGGAAAATGCCCTTCGCATCCTGAAGAGCGGTCCGAACCCTGTCGAGGAGGGAAACGCCTATCGAAGTCTTGGCAGCCTCGCTATGAGACAGCGCGATCACAGGACGGCCCTCAGTTTTCTCGAATTGGCCCTGGCGCGTTATGCCACCGCCGGTGACAAGAACGGCGAGGCCGACGTCCGTCGGGGCTTCGGCGAAACGGCCCTCAGGACGGGAGACAACGAAAGGGCGCATGAGGAGTACTCGAAGGCGCTGGCTCTCTACGACACCACGGGGTATCGCGTCGGACAGGGCTATGCCCGCAAGGGCCTCGGCGACATCGCGTTCTTTGCCGGCAGGAACGATGAGGCCCGCGGGCTCTACGAAAAGGCACTGCAGAGCTTCACGACGGCGGGATACCCCCTGGGGCAGGCCGACGTCCTCAGGAGGATGGGCCAGCTCAACCTCCGCGGAGGTCACATAGAGGAGGCCCGCGCATCATATGAAAAGGCGCTCCCCATATACGGGAAGGTCAGGGAGCCCGTGGGTCAGGCCGATGTGTACAAGGGTCTCGGCGATATAGGCTATTACGGCAGGAACTTCTCCTCGGCCCTCGAACTGTACGACAAGGCCCTGCCCTATTATGTCCACGCGGGCGAACCCCTCGGGCAGGGCAATGTCCATCGCGCCACGGGCGACATCTACTTCTATGCCGGCGATTACGCGAAAGCCATGGAATATTACGAGAAAGCCCTGTCCTTCTACATGAAGGCGAATTCCCCCATGGGGCAGGCGAACACGTATCGCACCATGGGTGAAGCCTACGTGAGGCTTGGCAAGACCGATCACGCTCTCGCCATGTTCACGTCCGCAATGGTCATCTACAAAAAGGTCAATGAACCTATCGGGCAGGGGGATATCTGTAAGACCCTCGGCGAGATCTACCTCGAGAAGGGTAACAGGATGGGCGCCCTCGACATGTTCCGCAAGGCCCTGACCTATGTAACGGCCGCCCATTCCGTCGTCGACCAGGGACACGCGTACCAGGGCATCGGCGATGTATTTCTGTCGGCGGGTGACCTTGGGAAGTCCCTCGAGAACTATGATACGGCACTCGAGCTCTACCGCCAAATGCGGGACAAGGAATCGGAAGCCTTCATCCTTGTCAAGAAGGCAGGCATCACCGGCCGCACGGGGGACGTGAAGGAGGCGACAGGCCTTTTTGAAGCGGGCCTCGGAAAATTCGAAGAGGTGCGCTCCCAGGCCATGTTCCCGGACATGAAGAAAAGCTACATGGAAAAGGTCTACGGTCATTATGAGGACGCGGCCGTCTTCATGCTCGAGGCCAACGAGAACGAGAAGGCCTTCCGCACCATCGAGGCGATGAAGGCCCGGGTGTTCCTCGATCAGCTCGCGGAGGCACGCGTCGAGCTCGAAAAGGGCATCGACCCCTCCGTGAAGGCGGAGCGCACCAGCCTGGAGAATGAACTGATGGTCACACGCAGGAAGCTGGAGGACGAATCCCGAAAGGACACGCCGGACGGGGAACTCGTGGAGAGGCTGAAGAAGGAGACCTCCCTCCTCCAGGAAAAGCTGGACACCCTGACGAGGGACATCCGGTACAAGAACCCCCTTTATGCCTCCGTCCGGTACCCGGAACCGGTGGCTGTAAGATTCCTCCAGGAAAAGGTCCTTAAGGAAGATGAGGTCCTCGCCGAGTACTTCCTCTCGAAGAAAGGGGTCCACTGCCTTGTCGTGAGCAGGAAGGATTTCCACGTCGTGAAGCTCTCCGCAAGCCATGAGGACCTCCTGTCCAAGGTAAAGGCATTCCTCACCAATATCAGGGGTTATCAGCAGAAAGAGCGTTTCCGCGAGGCCCTTGCGGAGGACCTCTATGCCATCCTCGTCAAACCCCTCGAGACCTTTCTTGGCGACGGCACGCTCATCGTGGCACCCCAGGGTGTCCTCGCTTATCTCCCCTTTGAAGCCCTTGTGACCGAGGAGGGGGGGAAGAAGATATTCATGATCGAGAAGTACCCCGTCGCTTACATCCAGTCGGGAACGGTCCTCTCCGTATTGCGCAGCCAGTACGAACGCGAGGGATCCGGAGGCGGCTTTGTCGGGTTCGGGGACCCCGTCTACGATTACGATAAGTACCTGACGGAGACAGATACGGCACGGGAAAAGAAGGCGGAGAAAAAGAACGGCGCCACGAGCGGCGCCGGGGACGAACCCCCCGCCGTGAGCCCGGGGGCGGCATTCACGAAGAACAGCTATCTCCGTGCCGGAGGCACCCTGACACGGCTTCAGGGCAGCGGGGAGGAGATAGAAGGGATCCGGAAGATATATGAGGAACAGGGCAATCCCGCCCGGTCATTTCTCAGGCTCGAGGCCCGGGAGGAAAACGCCAGGTCTCCCGGGATGGGCCGGTACGCCTTCATTCATTTCTCCACCCACGGCATCCTCGAACCCGGGTTCCAGGCCATAGCGCTGAGCCAGATACCGGGAGACAGGGAGGACGGCTTCCTTACCCTGGGGGAGATCATGAACAGCCGTTTCAACGCCCGTCTCGTGGTCCTGTCGGCCTGCGAGACCGGCCTTGGTGAAATGAGCTATTCCGAGGGCGTCACGGGGCTCACGAGGGCGGTCATGTATGCCGGCAGCACCGCGGCGGTGGTAAGCCTCTGGAGCGTCGCCGATGAAGGCACGAAAGACCTCATGATCCGGTTCTATGACGGCCTGGTCAAAAAGGGTATGTCAAAGACCGAAGCCCTGAGGGCAGCGAAGATCCAGCTGCTGAAGGACACGAAAGAAAACTCCTTCTCCCACCCCTTCTTCTGGTCGGCGTTCGTGATGTATGG
>JAAYAK010000234.1 GCA_012719415.1 Syntrophorhabdus sp. | reverse complement strand
TTGTAGATTCCGCAGCCGATGTAGACGTCGCCTACTCGCTGGCAGTAGGTGGTCTTTTCCAGGATCTTGCCGGTCACGGGGTTTATCCACTTGTAGTCCACCCAGCCCTTGCCTTTCGTCTTTGCGACTTCGCTGATCTCCTTTATGAAGAACTTGCCATCGGCGTCCTTCAGTTCGTGCATCTCCTTGCCGACGAGCTTGGGATTCTGCCCGTGGGCCTCAGTGATACCCTCGATGGTGTTCACGAAGATGTACAGGTCGCCCTTCACGAACCGGCCGTGTGGATCGCTCATCTCCTGGTAGGCCTTCTTTCTGTCGTTCGCGTTCTTGAGATACTCGGCCGCCTTCTCGACAAAGAGCACGGCCTCTTCCTTGCTGGCGGTGCTTTCCCGGGACTGATCGCGGCTCTGCAGCTTGAACTGATTGGCAAGCTTGTTGAGTTCCACCGACAGATTGGACAGGTTCGATGAGGCGTCGGCATTCTCGGCAATGTTCTTTGCCGCCGTGTCCATGATCTTCGATATCTTCTGGATGTTGTTGTTGATCTCGTTCGTTGTCGCGCTCTGTTCTTCCGACGCGACCGCTATCTGGTTTATCTGCGATGCCAGGGCGTTGATCTGGTTCAGGATCTCTTTGAGGGCACTGCCCGATTTCGCCGTTTCGTTGTTGCCTATCTCGACCTCTTTTACCCCGCCCTCCATGGAAACGACGGCGTTCTTCATCTCGTTCTGCATCGTCTGTATCGTGTCTCCGATCTGCTTTGTCGCGGCTGTCGTTCTTTCCGCCAGCTTGCGGACCTCGTCGGCGACAACGGCGAACCCCCGGCCGTGCTCACCGGCCCGGGCCGCCTCGATGGCGGCATTGAGAGCGAGAAGGTTCGTCTGTTCCGCGATGTCGTTGATGATCCCGGCGATCTCGCCGATCTGGTCGGAACGTTCTCCCAGCTTATGGATGATAAGGGCCGACTCCTTGACGCGCTCGTCGATGCGGCCCATGCTCCGGATGATCTCCTGTATGATGTTCTCCCCCGTCACGGCTGAATTGTTTGCTATCTCGGAGCTTTTTGCCGCTGAAATGCAGTTGTTCGTTATCTCCGTTGCCGTTGCCGACATCTCCTCGCTGGCCGTCGCGACGGATGTGATCTCCGTCAGGACGACGTCAGCCCCCCGCGCCATCTGGCTCGCTGTCGCGTCGAGGGTATTGACGGCGAAGGATATCTGGCTGCTCCTGTCCGCGACCCCGGAGAGAGCATCGCTGAAGCGCTCAACGAAGCTGTTGAAGTTTCTTCCCATAACACCGAACTCGCCGCTCGACGCCTCTTCGAGTCTCCTGGTGAGGTCGCCTTTCGAGAGGCCCTCGAAGGACTCCGAGATCTCACGGAAAGGCCCCCGCACAAGCCGGGTCATGACGTATGCCGATGCCAGGACGACAACCACCGCGGCGGCCATGACGGCGAAAATGACAGGATTCACTGAACCGGGAAAGAAGAGATAGAAGGCAATGCCTGAGGCAGCGATCAGGGTCGCTGCCACGACAGGTGAAACAAGCATCTTTTGTGTAATGCTCAAATTGCGCATGAATTCTTTCACAATACAACCCTCCTTTTTTTTGTTCTCCCTTGCACTTTTATCGAAAGATGTGAAGAAAGGTTAAGAAGAAGACAGGTAATGGGTCATAGGCCATGGGTAATGGGGAAATCTTCCTATCACCTATAACCTATGACCTATTACCTGTCCTCTTTACTGTTTCTTGCAGTAAAAAGAACGCGCGTCCCTTCCCGCCCTCCAGAGGCGCTCGGCCTCGGCGATATCGATGGAGCTCAGGACGACCCTGTCCCCTGGTCTTATCTGGGCCAGCGCGTCCATGTCCGCGTCCGCCACCGTTGCCAGCCGGGCGTAGCCTCCGACGGTCCGCTCCGCGAGGGTGATGATGGGGTGCCCATCGGGCGGGACCTGGATGGTTCCCGGCAGGAGGCCCTCGGATATGATGCTCTGCTCCGCGTCGTCCCGGAAGATGAGCGGGTCCCCTTCAAGGCGAATACCCGTCCGGTTGAGCCTCGAGGTGGCCTTGAAAAGAACCGTTTCCTTCCGCTTCGCCAGGAATCTGACCGACCCGGGCGCGAAACGGTCGGCCTCGGGGCCGGTGATGACCCTGATCAGGTGGGGCTCCCGCGTGGAGGGTATCATTGTTTCGGGAACGGTCAGGAGCCCGGCGGGTTCACGGATGTCCCGCAATGTCAGCCTGTCTCCCTTCATGAGGGGCCTGCCGTGAAAACCGCCGAAGGTACATTCGAGATTTGTCGTTGAGCTGCCCATCACGGGTTCCACATCGATGACGCCCGAGAACGCCACGTAATACCGCAACCCCTCCAGAACCTCCGCGACCCGCAGGACACCGCCCTTCTTCGCGTGAACGGCCGACCAGGGACGCAGGGGCTCACCTTCGAAAGCGGCCTTGACCTTCGCTCCCGTGATGGCAAAGGTCATCTCTTCCAGGATACGCAACCTGAGGTCGTTTCCCATGACCTCGATGAGGGGTGCATCCTCGGGTATGCCGACGAGATAGCGCGCAATCGCCGAGGCATGGCGATCGAGCTCCCGGGAAGACGGGACACCTATGTGTCCGTAGCCCTGCCTGCCGCGGTCCACAACGATGGACAGAAAACCCGGACTGAGAACCTCTATCATACCCGCACGAACCTCACGATATCACCAAAATTGAGAAGACTGAAAGGCGGATTCAGATGATCGAAGAGCCTGACCATGGTCCTGCCGATGATCCGCCAGCCCGCCGGCGACTCGAAGGGATAGATCCCGGTCTGAAGCTGGGCGATGCCCACCGAACCCTGGGGAACCTTGAGGACGGGTGTCTCCTGCCGCGGCACATAGATCCTCCTGTCGAGCGGACCGAGATAGGGAAATCCGGGCATGAAACCCAGGGCATGGACACGGTAGGTGGCCCGTGAGTGGATCTCCACGACCTCATCGGGGGAAAGCCCCGAATAGGAGCAGACGAAATCCATGTCCGGCCCGTAGTCACCTCCGTACATGACGGGAATCTCGACCCGCTGCACATCGGGAAGAGGCATCCTTCGCCAATCGTCCTCCATTGCCTTAAGCATTTCCGTGAGGTCTTCGAAGCGGGCGCGATCCCTGTCGAAGTGGATAAGACAGGACCTGAAGGAGGGGATGATCTCGGTAATGCCGGGGATGCCGAGAGAGCTCGTGTAAAGGAAGAAACGGCGCACCGATTCATGGGTCGCGTCGTCGATCGCCTGCCCGAAGATGACCCTGATACCCTGTTCACCGAAGCGTTCGATATCCATGAGATCACACGAAAGAGACGAGGGGCCTGACCGCTATCCCCTCCCGGGCGGCATATTCCCGGATGAGCGGCGCGGCGAGGGCACTCTCTTTGTTGTCGCCATGAATACAGAGCGTGTCGATCTCGCAGGCTATCCGCCGCCCGTTCACGCTTTCTATGCACCCTTCCCTCACCATCCCTATCGCCCGACTGGCAATGATCCTGGCATCCTTTATCACCGCTCCCTCATGGCCGCGCGCGACGAGCGCCCCCTCTTCGGTATATGCCCGGTCGGGAAACGCCTCGAGGGCGACACGAACACCCGAAGACCGGAAGCGTTGCTTCAGTTCTCCCGAAGCCGGGGAGGCAAGCGTCACGAAGACGACATCACCGAAGGCCCCGCGAACCGCGCCCGCGATGTCGAGAAGGAGCTCTTCCTCCTGTGACACACGATTGTATAATGCGCCGTGAAGCTTCACATGCCGGAGGGGTATCCCCGCAAGGGATGTGAAGCCTCTCAGCGCTCCCACCTGGTAGATCACCCAGTCGATGATCTCGCCGCGCTCCATATCCATGCGGCGCCTCCCGAATCCCTGGAGGTCAGGGTAACCGGGGTGCGCTCCGGCCATGACACCGTATTGCTTGCAGAGCCACGCGGTTCTCCTCATCACTCCCGGATCCGAGGCATGAACACCACAGGCGATGTTCGCGGACGTCACATGGCGCATCACCTCCGCGTCATTCCCCATCACCCACGCCCCGAAGGACTCACCCACATCGCAGTTAAGATCGAACACACCACGCATAGTGCCCAATTCTACCAGAAAACCGCCCG
Organism: Syntrophorhabdus sp.; assembly: GCA_012719415.1. Taxonomy (NCBI): domain Bacteria; kingdom Pseudomonadati; phylum Thermodesulfobacteriota; class Syntrophorhabdia; order Syntrophorhabdales; family Syntrophorhabdaceae; genus Syntrophorhabdus; species Syntrophorhabdus sp. The sequence goes on along the minus strand of JAAYAK010000234.1, from coordinate 13,723 downwards.
CAAAGACAGTCCCGGCTTATGAAACCACGGAAGACCTTTACAACCTTTCCTGCTTCTGCTAAGTTTTGAAAGCTATGGCAAAGAAGGGTACAGGAACGGCTCGTCACAAGGGAAAGGCTGCTGACACCGACGCCGAAAGGACGCGGCTCAGGAGGTTCCTTTTCCTCTGGGCGCCCATCATCGTGATCGTCCTTGTCGGTATCTACGCCGCGGCCCTCGATCCCGCGAAACCAACGGGCAAAACAATGGAAGCGAGCATCGTCGGAAAGGAGACGACCGCCGGGGGGCAGTCGTCGTCGGCCATGTTCAGGGTGCGCGTCGACAACGGTGAGGAGGCCGTGATCTTCATCCCCGAGAGACAGGCACCGGCGCCCTCCGGTCGGGTCGTGGTGGAAGAATACACGACCACCCTTCTCAAGAAGAGAACGTACAGGTACCTGAGGAACCGGACAGGGCAGGAAGGTTCAAGGTCTCAAGCGTTCAAGGGTCCAAGAGTCTAAAGGAAAGGATGGAAACGGGAGAGCTGACCGGCGGGACGCCGGAGACTGCGCGGTACACGTTCCGGTTCAGGGGAACGGCGGGTGAGTATTTCAGGATCTGGATCGTGAACCTCTTCCTCACCGTCATCACTCTGGGGGTGTACGCCGCCTGGGCCAAGGTCCGCACCCGTCGGTACATCTGGGCCAATATCGACCTCGCCGGCCATCCCTTCACTTTCCACGGCAAACCCGCGGCGATCCTGCGGGGGAACGTGATCATCGCGGCGCTCTTCACCGCCTACATCGCCATGGAGCGGTTCGAACCCGCCTTCGCCGGCGTCCTGTTCGTTGTCTTCACGTTCGTCTTTCCCTTCCTTGTCTGCAAGTCCCTGCGTTTCAACGCTTACAACACGTCGTACAGGAATATCCGTTTTAACTTTCAGGGCAGGCTCCGGGAGAGCTACGAGACCTACCTTCTCTTTGCCGGCATCGTCCCCTTCACCCTATTCATCTTCTTCCCGGCCTGGCAGTTCTACAAGAAGAGGTTCTTCTTGGGCAACCTGGCATACGGCACGACGGAAAGCTCCTTCGATGGACGCAAAGGACCCTTCTACAAGGCCTACCTCCTGGCCGCGGTCCTGGGCGTCGCGGTCTTCATCGCGTTCTCCTCCATCGCTGCCTTCGGCGCCCACCGGCTTGCCACGGGTTCCTCGGCAGAGTGGGGACCCCTCAAGATCATTTATTCCCTGTTTTTCACGTACCTCCTCGGAGCCACGATCCTTTATACCCTCCAGGCGCTCGTTTACTCCATAACGATGAACCACTGCTGGGAAAAGACGCGGCTGGGAGAGATCCGGTTCGTGAGCACCCTTGCGGCACGCAGGCTCCTTTTCATACGGATCACCAACATGGCGGCCATATTCTGCTCGCTGGGGCTTCTGATTCCCTGGGCAAAGATACGCCGCACCCGGTACATTCTCGAGAACCTCGCCGTGGTCACCGCGCACGGACTCAACGGTTTCGCCGCCCGCGAAGCCTCGGAGACAACCGCCGTCGGCGATGCCGCTACGGATTTCGTCGGCATAGAGATAGGTCTATGACGCGCTTCGACGCTCATTTCTTCGATGGAGCAACATCCCGGGCCGTACCCGTGACCGTCGATTTCGACGGAGTGACCCTCACCTTCGGCAACGAGACAGAAGGCATCGCGATGCGGATGTCGATCATCGACTGTTCCATCGACCCTGCCATCGGCCGGACGAAGCGGTCCATCCGGTTGCCCGGCGGCGCCCTGCTCCAGACGGATAACCACGACGCGGCGAGGGTCCTGGAGAGGAGCCTCGGCCTGGGGCGCTCCTCAAGCCTCGTCCATACCCTCGAATCCCGCTGGAAGACTGTGGCGGCCTGCATGGTGTGCCTTGCTCTTGCCCTCTTCGCGCTCGTCTGGTACGCCATCCCCCACGCGGCGAGCCGCGTCGCCCGGATCCTCCCCCCGCAGGTCACGGCCTCCGCCAGCACAAGTACGCTCAAGATCCTCGACGCGCGTTTTCTGGGACCGAGCGGATTGACCGCAGAGCGGCGGGGTGAGATCCAAGACCTCTTCGGGGGCGTCGCCCGGAGCGTTGACCCGGAGGGAACGTCCGACTATACACTCACATTCCGGACCGGGAAGAAGATCGGCGCCAACGCCTTCGCTCTCCCTTCCGGAACCATAGTCGTCACAGACGAACTCGTTTCCCTCTCCGAAAGCGACGACGAGCTCGCCGCCATCTTCGCCCACGAGATAGCCCACGTGAAACATCGTCATGCCCTCAGGAACATCCTGCAGAGCACGGGCGTGTTCTTTCTCGTCACACTCCTTGCGGGAGATATGACATCGATAACCAGCTTTGCCGCCTTCCTCCCCACCCTGCTCATCGAAAGCGGCTACTCGCGGGAGTTCGAGAGGGAGGCCGACCAGGCGGCCGCCTCCTTTCTCATCGCGGGGGGCAGGGGGACCGCCCCTTTCCGGAAGATGCTGGAGAAGCTCGACATGAGCCAGCCCGGAGCGCTCAAGCTGGGTGTCTTCTCCACCCATCCCGAAACGAAGAAACGCATCGAGCACTTGAGAGAGCTGGAAAGGACGGGGGACACAGGGTCGAGATAACGCCGGACTTCCGTGCATCCTTTGTAAGGTTGCCCCGTTTCTGCTATAATGGTCGGGCATCCCAGTCTTGAATGAGGACACCATGAAGAAGACGATCCGCCTGTCACTGCCCGCCATTCTCATCCTTCTTTTCTTCACCGCCGCCATGCCGGCCCCCGCGCGGGCGGAAGGCGAGAAGCATTTCCTCTGGCAGGTACGAACGCCAACGGCCACGGTGTACCTGCTCGGCTCCGTCCATCTCATGAAAAAAGAGGCCTATCCCTTGAGCCCGGTGATCGAGGACGCCTTCGCGCGGTCCGATACCGTGGCCGTGGAGGCAAACATCAACGACATCGGTGAAGAAACCCTGGCAAGGCTCCGTGACCGGGGGTTCTACGGGGAAAACGACTCCATAGCCAACCACGTATCACGGGATACGTACGCCTACATCACCGCCGAGGCCGCCCGGCTCGGCTTTCCCCTGCCTGCCCTCAACCGGCAGAGACCATGGTTCCTTGCGATAACCATGTCATCAATAGAACTCGCAGGGACCGGTTACGATCCACGCTACGGCATCGACAAGCACTTCCTGACACGGGCGGCGGGAAAGAAAAGGATCGTGGAACTGGAGAGCATCGACTACCAGATCGATCTTCTCGCAGGGCTCCCCGACGGGGAGCAGGAATCTTTTCTCCTCTACGCCCTCCAAGACCTCAACACCCTCATTCAGCAGGCCGACACCCTGATGGCCGCCTGGAGAAAGGGCGAGAGTGACCGGATCGCGGAGATGCTTGAAAGGTCGGTGGGTGATGACGAAACGCTCAAAGTGGTCTACCGCAAGATCATGACCGACAGGAACAGGAACATGGCGGGGAAGATCGTTCAGCACCTCAAAGCCCCCGGGATCCTCTTCGTGATCGTGGGCGCGGGACACCTCGTGGGCGACGCAGGCATCGTCGAGCTTCTGAGGAAGGAAGGGTTCGCGGTGGAACAACTATAATAATGATAAAGGAGCTGTACAGATGACCAGGATCGTTCTATTGCGGCACGGGGAAAGTCAGTGGAACCTGGAGAACAGGTTCACCGGCTGGACGGACATCGACCTCTCCGAGAAGGGGGTGGAAGAGGCGCGGCAGGCCGGACGTTCACTGAGAGAGGCAGGTTTCGTCTTCGACGTGGCCTTCACGTCGGTGCTGAAGAGGGCCATACGGACCCTCTGGATCGTCCTCGAGGAACTCGACCGCATGTGGATACCGCAGCGCAAGTCCTGGAGGCTGAACGAACGCCATTACGGTGCCCTGCAGGGCCTCAACAAGGCCGAAACAGCGGTCGAGTATGGAGAAGAGCAGGTCCGACTGTGGCGGCGCAGTTACGATGTGCCCCCTCCTCCCCTCGAGCGCCGGGACAAACGTTTCTGCGGCAACGACCCCCGGTACGACGCCCTCGCTCCGGAAGAGCTGCCCGTCTCCGAAAGCCTGAAGGATACCGCCACGCGTGTGATACCCTACTGGGAAGGGACCATAGTCCCCGTTCTCGCCCGGGGTGCCAGGATCATCGTATCGGCTCACGGCAACAGCCTGCGTTCTCTCGTCAAGCACCTCGACAACATCCCCGACGAGGATGTCCCGGCCCTTGAGATACCCACCGGCAAACCCCTCGTCTACGAATTCTCACAGGACCTGAAACCGACGAAACATTATTATCTTTAGAAACGGTGTTAAGTTTTAGGTTTTAGGTTTTAGGTGAAAGAATAAAAGAAACGGTGTTAAGTTTTAGGTTTTAGGTTTTAGGTGAAAGAAAAAAAGTCTTTAACTTAAAACTTAATAACTTAAAACTTAACACGGTCTTTGAATTTCTATCTCCATCCCGTCATAGGCCAGATCTGCGGTCATGGTGCTTTGGGGGTCATAGATCTTGAGGTAGCGTCTCGTGTCGTTGAGGAAGGTTTCGAGGGCCAGGTCGTCGACGGTGGGTTCGTTGTGAAAGAGGACGAGGCGCCTGACTCCCGCCTTCGCTCCCAGTTCCACGGCGACGATGTTGTTCGAATGACCCCAGTTCTCCTTGACGGAAAAGGCGTCGAGGAGGGGATACTGGGCATCGATGATGACGAGGTCCGCATCCCGGAAGAATTCCATGAACCGGCGCTCATCGGCAGACCCCTCTTCAAGGTGTTCGCTGTCGGTGGAATAAACAACGCTTTTGCCCCCGGCTTCGAAACGGTAGCCGTAGGAATCGCCTGGATGGTTCTGAGATATGACCTCCACCTGAAAACCCGCGATCTCGTACTGCCCGCCGGGCTCAAGCCTCTTGAAGCTCATGTCAGCCTTCACGGGAAGGGGGACATTGGCATGTCGCCTCTGGTAATCGAGGGCAGCCTCCATGTCGGAATGGCCGCCGTAGACCACGATCCTGTTGCCCTCCACGTAAAGGGGCATAAAAAAGGGAAATCCCTGGATATGGTCCCAGTGGAGATGGGACAGAACAATGTGAAAGACCCTGCCCCCGGGGCCAGTGCCCGGCGCGATGCCAAGCCTGCGGGAAAGGTCCCTGATCCCCGTTCCGGCGTCGCAGATCACGCGCCCCCTTTCACCCGTTATCTCAACACAGGGCGTGTTCGTGCCGTAGTGACCGGCCAGGGAGAAGGGAACTACTTTCTCCACAAACCCCCGGATATCGTCTTCACTCGCGAAACGTTCCCCCTTGAGGCTCTTCAAAGCCCCGAGTATCTTCCGTCTCAGCTCCAGCGTGTTCGCGGCCGCGGGCAGAGACCCCCGCGTTCCCAGGAAATTCACCTTCATCAAGACCTCCGTCCCGGCCATGGCGCGCAGCCTGGAATATCAATACAATAGTCGCGAGAAGGTGAAATTACAAGGAAAATCCGGGAACGAGCCCGACGGCAGCGGACCCCGCAGGATCACGGATCCCGACCGTCACTGCACGGCCCCCACATCGAGCACGGCGCGGATCACCCCCGCCAGGTCCTCCTTCGAAAGGGGTTTCATGACGAACGCCCTGATGCCCGCATCCTTCGCGATCTGTTGCGATACGGTCGCGCTGTGACCCGTGCAGAGGATGATGGGGATATCCTGCCGTATACCCAGGAAATGCTTTGCCAGATTGAGGCCGGTGATCCCCGGCATGATCTGGTCGGTGATAACGAGGTCGAAAGAGGCGGGATCGGACGAGAATATCCTCAACGCCTGAGCGCTGTCCGTCACCGCCGTCACCCGGTAGCCGAGGGACTCCAGAAGATCGTGGCCCAGCTCGACGAGGAGGTCCTCGTCGTCCACGAATAGCACCCTCTCCGTTCCGCCGGGAACGCCGCGAGAAACGGAGACCTCCGACTCCGGACCCGGGCCGGCCTCCGGCAGAAGGACACGAAAGGTGGAACCCACGTGCGGTTCGCTCTCGACGGTGATCGTCCCACCGAGGCTTTTGACGATCCCGTACACGACGGCAAGGCCCATGCCCGTGCCCTCACCTGTCTTGCGGGTGGTGAAGAAAGGTTCGAAGACGCGCTTCATCACATCGGGGGTCATGCCGTCTCCCGTATCCGTCACCACGAGTTCCAGGTATCTGCCCGGCTTCATACCAGGGTCCCCGAGCGGGAGAGGAGCCGTGAGATAGACCTCATTCAAAGAGATACGGAGAGTCCCTCCCTTCTCCATCATCGCTCGCGCGGCATTGGTGGCAAGGTTCATGATGATCTGCTCCAGTTCGATGGCGGAAGCCTTGATCTGATCCGCAACGGACCTCGCATCGACAACGATCTGGACGGTGGCGGGAAGAGATGCCCTGAGGAGATTGCACGTCTCGTTGATGACGGGAGACAGGGGGATGGGTACCCTCACGTGGTCGCCCTTCCGGGAAAAGGTGAGGATCTGTTTTATGAGGTCCCGTCCCCTGAGGGAAGCCCTGAGGATCCTTCTGACGTATTCCCGCAGATGGCTGTCCTCGGGGAGGTCTTCCTCGACCATTTCCGTGAACCCGATGATCCCGGCAAGGATGTTGTTGAAGTCATGGGCGATCCCTCCCGCGAGGGTGCCGATGGCCTCCATCTTCTGAGATTGCCTGAGACGCTCTTCAAGGGACCGGCGCTCCTCGGTCTCGCACGTGAGCGACCGGTAGGCCTTTTCAAGTTGTGCCGTCCGCTCAAGGACGCGCTCCTCGAGTTCGTCATGGGCCTTAAGCAGCGCCTCCTCGGCGCGCTTGCGGTCGGTGATATCCCGCGAGGTGTTGGCGAAATACAGGGGCGCGCCGGTTTCGGGGTCGTGGATGAGAAAGATCATGGCATAGACGTATATGATCTCGCCGGTCGTGAGATTGCGATACTGCAATTCTCCCTCCCAGGAACCCTTCTCCGTAAGAGCCGGTATCGCCTCATCAAGGACCTTGTCTCTGAAAGGCTGATGCACGATTTCCAGAGCGTCCATGCCGATCATCCTTTCCGGGGACGATCCCACCATTCTGGCGCCCGTTTCGTTGACGTAGACGATCTGCCTGTCGAGCGTGGCGAGACCCACAAGTTCGCTGGAGTGCCGGACCACCGCGGCAAGCTTGGTCAACTCCGCCTCCAGCCGCTTGCGCTCCGATATCTCTATTCCCATCCCGCCCACGTATCGCCTGCCCGAGGAATCCCGGAAGGGAAAGCGGAAGTTCCACCACCAGGAGCGGCTGCCATCGGGATTGGCAGTCTCTTCGACGACGTCCACGGTCCTCTCCGCGCCGAGAACGGCAACGTCGCTCTCCCGAAACCTTGCGGCCATTTCAGGAGGCCATAGTTCAAAGTCGGTCTTGCCGTACCAGTCCTTCGAACCATCGTAGAACCTCTGTCGCAGGGCACGGTTGAGGTAGACGTGGCGCCCCTCGTCGTCCTTGAGCCAGGCTATGGCGGGGCCGTTGTCCATGAAGGCCCGGAACAGCTCCGGGAAAGCGTCCACGTTCGGCGTTCCCGTCTCACGGGGAACCGCACAGCGGGGTGGTCTTCGCTCCCGGCTTGTCCGTGCGGATGCCCCCGCGCGGGGCATCTTTGTCTTTTCTCCCCGCCGGGCCGGCGGTTTCGGCCCTGGATCGCCCCTCTGCATGGAACACTCCTTCAAACGAGTCTGAGACTTCATCGGAGTTCATGTCATTTATTTCCACTATATCCCGGTTTTTCCGTCTGCGCAAGCAATTCCCGTCCATCTCTGGAATTTCTTTACCAAATCCTCTATACTGTCTGCCACGGGAGGCGATCATGAACATAGAGACATACGGCAGTGGTGTCCCCATCGTCTTTATCCATGGCGCGGGAGGCTCGGCGTTATCCTGGCTTCCCCAGAAGGTGTATTTCGAAAGGTCGAACCAGGTGATCCTCATCGATCTGCCGGGCCATGGCGGGTCGGGCGGCTCATCGTCGGATTCCATAGACGCTTACGCCGAGGCCCTCGGCAACGCCCTTGATTCCATGGGCGGCAGCCCGGCATACATCGCAGGTCATTCCATGGGCGGCGCCGTGGCGATGCAACTTGCAGTATCCCGACCGCCTCTCGCAAGGGGGCTCATCCTCATCGGGACCGGCGCAAGACTCAAGGTCCATCCCGAGATTCTGCAGGGTATCCTCAGGGACAAGGAGGCAACGGCCCGGACGATCCTGGATACGGCGTTCTCCGACGTGGTTCCTTCCGCGCTCAAAGACAAGGTGTTCACGGACTACATGAAGAACGATGCCCTGACCATCTTCAACGACTTCACCGCCTGCAACGCTTTCGACCTCATGGGAGGACTCGATGCGCTGACGGTCCCCACTCTCGTCATCTGCGGCACGGCCGATCGCTTCACACCCCCCAAATACTCACACTATCTCGCCGCCAACATACCGGGAGCACGTTTTGAGCTCATCGCCGACGCAGGCCACATGGTCATGCTGGAAAAACCGGCCGAGGTGAATGCGGCCATCGACAGGTTCGTGAACACGCGGAAGTAAGGTTCAACCTTTCAGTGTCCTTCCCATGAACTCTTGAACCCTTGACCTCTTGAACTTTCTTTATTGTGCCGTCTCCTAAAGTGGAACACCTGTGCAGGAAAATGGGACTTTGAAGAAGGGATTCAGCGCTTTCCCGACGTTGGAGACCCGTTATCCGGGACGTAAAACCTGGAACCTGGAACCTGGAACCTGGAACTGTCTTTTCCGGACATTAGGTTGAGCAGATGCTTCACCATGTCAAGCCTCTCAGGCACCGTCAAGCCGAGATAGAAGGCACTTCCCATCAAAACGCTTATGATCTCCCTGACAAGTATCCTGTCCAGCATATCCATGCTCCCCGCTTCTGAAAAGCAATATCCATGCCAGACCTATGGGTGACGGCTCGCCCGCCTTGAAGCTCCCGCTACCACCTGTACCGTATTCCCACAGACCCCAGTTGCCCGCTCTGGTCGCCGGAGAGGAAGGCGTCATAGGAAATGTAAAGGCTCATGCGTGTGAAGATCACACCCCTTCCACAATCGGCTCCGCCTATGCTATACTCTTCACGGTTTTGAAACATCTCCATACTACAATCCCTGTCCCGGAGAGCCTGTTATGCCCTACGATCTGTGCAGAACCATCATCGACAACATGTCCCGCGTCATCGTCGGCAAGGAAAGGTCCATCGAACTGCTCATGGTGGCGCTTCTCGCCGACGGCCATGTCCTTCTCGAGGACATCCCCGGCGTCGGCAAGACGCTCATAGCGAAATCCCTGGCGAAGAGCATAGGCGCGACCTTCAAGAGGGTGCAGTTCACGCCTGACCTTTTGCCGTCGGACATCACAGGCTTTAACGTCTACGACCAGCAGAAGGGGGAGTTCATCTTCCAGTTCGGGCCTGTCATGACCCATGTTCTCCTGGCGGACGAGATAAACCGCACCATTCCCCGGACGCAGTCGAGCCTCCTCGAGAGCATGGAGGAGAGACAGGTAACCGTCGACGGAAAGACGTACCCTCTTCCCCACCCCTTCTTTGTCATGGCCACCCAGAACCCCATCGACCTCGAAGGGACGTTCCCCCTGCCCGAGGCCCAGCTCGACCGTTTTCTCCTGCGCGTGCGCCTCGGCTATCCGGGACAGGACGAAGAGGTGGCCATCCTGAGACGCTTCCAGGAGAACGACCCCCTGCGGGAGCTCGACGCAGTCGCGACACCCCGGGAGGTTGCCCATCTGCAGGAGATCCGAAAAGGCATTCGCGTTTCGGAGCCGGTCAGGAAATACATAACCGATGTGGTCCGTGCCACGCGCGACAACCCCGCCTGTAACCTGGGGGCAAGCCCCCGGGGGTCGCTCGGCCTCATGCGCGCGGGGCAGGCGATGGCCATACTAAGGAAGCGGGAATACGTCCTTCCCGACGATATCAAGGAACTGGCCCTCCCCGTCCTCGCCCATCGCCTCATACTCCACGAGGAGGTCCGGCTCCAGGGAAGGTCCCAGGAACAGGTTGTCGGCGAGATACTCGAGACCCTGCGCGTTCCCACCGAAGCGGATTGATGGAAGCGATCAGCCGGCGGCCCTCGAGCCTCTTCATAACCGTTCCCGCGCTCGTTCTGGGAGCACTTCTTCTCGTCACGGCGCTTGTCTACAAACAAAGGGACCTTACGATACTCACGCTCCTGATACTTTGCGCCGCGACGGGGGCGAAACTGTGGACTGCCTTCGGCCACAGGGGCACGCAATGCGCGACGGGCGCGGACAAAACAAGGGTCTTTCCGGGAAACCCGATCGAACTCACACTCACTCTCAGGAGCGCCACCTTTCTCCCTCTCTGGGTCCTCGCCGACATCCCCCTCAACGGCCTCTGCCTCGCCTCCGGCAATGGCGAAACGCATGTCGCAGGCGAGTCCGGCCTGTGGCGCGACACCGGAAACTTCCGGTGGGACGTGACGGCCCCGCGCCGCGGGCTCTTCCGTCCGGGACCCATCGGTCTCACCTGCGGCGATCTCTTCGGATTCTTCCCGAAGGAAAGCGAGGTGGACGACCCCCTGGAGATCATCGTCTATCCCCGGCTCGTTCCCCTTAAGGCCTTTTCGATCGTCCGCAGGGATTTCTTCGGCATTCCCGGGGATCAGAGTCCCGTGCGCGATCCCGTGTATATCCTTGGGACCCATGACTATCAGCACGGGCGGCCGGCGCGGTTCATACACTGGAAAGCGAGCGCCCGCAGGCACGTCCTGCAGGAGAAGGTCTTTGAGCCCACGGAACAGGAAAAGGTCCTCTTTGTCGTGGCAGTCGAGGATTTCGCCCTCTGCGGCGCAACGGACGCCTTTGAAAGGAGTCTCGAGGGTATAGCATCCATGGCGGCCCTCTTCGACAGGGAAGGTGTGGCGACGGGACTCGTCACGGACTCGGCGATCGAGGGAGAGAAAACCTTTTTCAGGTCTCTCAGGCGCGATGCCGGCCATCTGGGATCGCTCCTCGAGATCCTGGCGCGTGTCCGCATGGAGAAAGGGCGCGACCTTACCGAGGGGTTGCGGTCGATGAGCGCCCTGCCCTTCGGCGTTACCTGCCTGTGTTTCTCCCACCGGATGGACGGTTCCACCCGTGCGGTCGATGAGTATTTCAGAAGGCGCCGGGTGCCCGTCATTCACTATACCTGGACCCTGCCTTCCGCGGAAGTCACGGACGCTCGTCCGTCGGGGCGCGGCTTGGTCCGCTCAACCCGGGACCTCTTCGCGCAGAAGGGGGAAAACGAAGAATGAGAGGAGCTGAAATGGCACTTCTCGCCCTGTGCGGCGCCGTCCTCGACTTTGCGTGGCTGTACGCGTGGGCGGCGTTCTCCATGATATCGCTGGGAAGTGACGCTCCTGCCCCCTCAGATGCCGCGGCAATCTTCACCGGTGCCGCCTTGCTCACTCTCCTCGGCGCAGGGAGGGGCTTGAGGATCATCACCGTCGGACTTCTTCAGGGCGCGGGGATCATGGCGGCGGCGCTGTGGACTCTCTATGTCATAAGCGGCACGACGGGCCCGCTTCTGAACAGCCGGTGGATCACGGGCTTCTTCGGGGCATCCCACGGCGCCATGGAGTGGCTGGGGCTGGGCATCGCCCTCTTCTGGAGCACGGCCCTGTGGCTCAGCGGAGCCTTCTTCGCCGTGAGACCCCGAACCCACGAGAAGATCTGCTCCCGCTTCGACCTCGGTCTCGCGGCCTTCTTCGTCCTCGTCCTCATTAAACTGGCCCTGGCAGCAAAGGGAAACATACTCACCGGAGACACGATGACAGGCCTGCTGGCCCTTGTCTTTTTCTTTTTCGGCCTCGTGGCGATAGGGATGACAAGGACAGGTGGCAGGGGAAGGCCGGGCCTCGTGAGGGGCGGGCGCAGGATCGGCGTCGTCCTGGGGTTCATCTGCGCCGTCTTTCTCTCCGCCATGGGGCTCGTGGTCTTTTTCCAGCAGCCTCTCGCCCGGGCTGCCGGAGGCGGCTTTGGTCTCCTCAAGGACGGCGCGGCAACGGTGGGCGGGATCTTCCTGTGGTTCATCAAGCTCCTGTACATGCCGCGGCAGGGGAAACTCCGGGAAACTCCGGGAAACTCCGGGCCGAGCGGAACCGGCCACCTCTTCGCCGCTGACAGCGAACCGTGGATGGAAATGGTGGGCACGATACTGGCCTGGCTCTTCGGGACGGCTCTCGGTATCATCGTGCTTGTCGTGGCCGCGATGGCAGCGTTCTACGTGGTCAGATGGCTTCTTTCCCGAACGCAGAAAAAGACGGGAACCGGCAGACGCAACTGGCTCCTCCGCACTACCCCTCGGTTCCGGGACCTCCTCATCTTTCTCACCGGACGGGCCCGCAGGCTCCTCAGGCGACACAGGACGGCGGCAGACGTCTACCGGGCGCTCTCGGGATGGTCAAAGCGAAGCGGCATACGACGGGGCGGAAGCGAAACGACCCGGGAGTTCTCCTCACGGCTTTCGGGGGCATTCCCTTCCCTGGCAGACGAGATAGGATCCATCACGGAGGCCTTTAACAGGGAACTTTACGGACAGATGACGATCACCGGCGAACAGATGGCCCTCCTGAAGGCCAACCGGCGCAGGCTCGCCAGTCCCTCCCTCTGGCCGGCAAGACTCAGGACCCTCATCGCGGGACAGGTCACTCCTCGTTCCTGATTTTCTCCATCATGTCCTTGAAGTAGAGCTTCTTCTTCTTGAGAAGCTTCATCTCGAGCTCTTCATCCTCGGTCAGGTAGGGCTTCGCCTGAAGCATCTGAAGCTTTTCATCGAGCGACTTGTGGAGAATACGGGCTTCGTTGAAACGCTCTTCCTTGCTCTTTTTTTCTTCCATAGGCCTATAGTGTAAGCGGTGAGGGGGAAGGAGTAAAGAACAAAGAATAGATAGATAGATCGATCCAAAGATAATCAGGAAACAGAAATAACCAATTGACCAAATTCCAGTAACCAAAGAAAAAGGGCAGAACGGGCCGCCTGTGTTGTTTTTTTGGTTATTGGTTATTGTCTGTTTGTCTGGTCATTGGAATTTGGTTATTGGTCATTCCCTTTATCCATCCGTCATTTCACGGGAATCAGGGGCGCTTTAAGCCACGGAGGAGGGGGTTCCGGGATCGTTCGACAGCCTGCATCATCTCCATCACGTAGGCGGGGCGCAGGCCGTCGCGCCAGCGCGGATAGCCTCCGCGCCAGACATAGAGGATGAGGTCCTGAAAACCGGGCCTGTCAAAGAGATAGCCGCCGATGTTCACCGTGAGATGGGGATCGTCGCAGGTGATGGGAATGGCGCGCCTCCCTGCGTAGGGGGCTATCATCTCCTCGATGATGCCGCGGTTCTCAAAACCCTCCGGCTGCTGCCTGAACTTCTCCTCTTCGGCGGGGAAAGGGAACCGCCTGTACACCTCGCCGATGAACCCCCTGAACTCAATGCCGTGAATGGCTCCCATCAGGTTTCCGATGCGGCCCCGGTCAAGGGTGTAGGCATCGAGGTTGACCCTCGCCGGGCCGTCCCCCTCGAACGACGCCAGTTCGGAAACGGCCGCCGAGAAGTCGTCGGCAAAGAAGAAGTGCACGTCGAGGAGCAGCATGTCCGTCTCGATATTGAAAAAACCGAACGCCACCTCTCCATGGCTCAAGGAATGGAAGGCAAGGGGCATAAGACCTCC
>JAAYAK010000233.1 GCA_012719415.1 Syntrophorhabdus sp. | reverse complement strand
ACATCTGCGTCAGACGAAGCATCACATTCATGAGCCGGTGAGGCTCGTGATGGAAGCCTTGTTCACGGGGAGGGGACGGGGCGATGGCTCGTGTTCTGATCATAGACGATGACGAGGATTTCTCGGCGCTCCTTTCGAGCATGGTCAAGCGGGCCGGGCACGATGCCCTGGCGGCGGCGACCATAAAGGAGGGCGTAAAGGCCCTCAGGGAACCCTGCGATGTGGTCTTTCTCGATATCCATCTTCCCGATGGAAGCGGCCTCGGCATACTGGAGGACATCAGGGAGACCCCCTCATCCCCGGAGATCATCATCATAACAGGTTTTGACGATAGAGGAGCGGCCGAGCTCGCCCTGAAGAACGGGGTGTGGGATTACATCAGGAAGCCGTCATCCATAAAGCAGATGCAGCTCGCATTGCTGAGGGCCCTGCAGTACAGGAAGGAAAAGGGATACCAGAGGGCCCCGGCGGCCCTGAAAATGGATGGTATCATCGGAAAGAGTCCGCGAGTCGGCGCATGCCTCAACCTTGTCGCCAAGGCGGCTCAAGGAGATGCAAACGTCCTCATCAGTGGTGAAACAGGAACAGGAAAGGAACTCTTCGCCCTGTCCATCCACAATAACAGTTCCCGGCGCCACAAGAGCTTTGTCGTTGTCGATTGCGCGTCGCTCCCCCAGAACCTCGTCGAAAGTACCCTCTTCGGGCACAAGAAGGGTTCGTTCACAGGAGCGGACAGGGCGCGGGATGGCCTCATAAGGCAAGCCCATGGGGGCACGCTTTTTCTTGACGAGATAGGAGAGCTTTCGCTCTCCATCCAGAAGAGTTTCCTCAGGGTCCTGCAGATGCGAAGCTTTCGCCCAATAGGTTCCGATACGGAGATCACGAGCGATTTCAGGCTTATCTCGGCCACGAACAGAGATCTTGGGAAGATGGTCGAGGAAGGGCAGTTCCGGGAGGATCTGCTTTTCCGGATACGCACACTGCATATCGACCTGCCGCCCCTGCGCGATCACCCCGAAGACATAAGAGAACTGCTCGTGCATTATGTCGCCCGCCTGTGCGAGCAGTACGGGGTGGGCAACAAGGGGTTCTCTCCGGAATTCCTCGCGGCCCTCAAGGCGCACGACTGGCCGGGCAACGTCAGGGAATTCATCAGTACCCTGGAAAAGGCGATCTCCGAGGCGTTTCACCAGCCCACGTTATATCCGAAACATTTACCCTCGGACATAAGGATCAGGCTCAAGAGGTCCGAGCTCGACACGGGCTCCGGCTTTGAGCCCCACCACGAGATGGCCGAGCCAATTCCCGTCCTCAAGGCATACCGCGACGAAGCGGTCGCAGCCGCGGAGAGAGAGTATCTTGAACGGGTGATCAAGACCTCCCGGGGCAGGCTCGAGGAGATCTGCCGTCTTTCGGGCTTATCACGTCCCCGCCTGTACGCGCTTCTCAAGAAATACAATCTCACAAGACAAACGCTCCCGCCATAAAGAAGGTTCAAGAGTCCAAGGTTCAGAAGCACAAGAGTAAAGACAAAAAAGGCGCCTGTGCTCTCGGCCGGTGCGCGAATTGCGTTCAACTCTCGAGCGTTCTTTGCCCCGCGGATGTCTTGCTCCGCGAGACATCGTCTCTTTCGGCAAAACAATGTCTTGTTCCGAAAGACGGGATCTTATCGGCATCACGCCGGCGGTCTGCACGTTACTTCTTGAAATATAAGGCGAACGCACGACTGTTCCCCCGCTGTGACATCGTGGCATGTTTCTTGATATACCTATGGGGGATCGTTGGATATCATTGCGGTCTGTCAGGGAGTGAGCATGCGGACAGGCGGGCATGTTGACTCTCTTGAATAGATGTATTGAAGTGAAGGGGGCTACCGGCTGACAGTCTTGACTCCTCAGCAGAACTGAAAGACCAGGATCTTGAGTGGATCGCGGGAAGGCTCCGGTTCCTGTTTGACCGGGGAGCTTCCCCGCGGTTCCGGATCCGGGTCGAGTCCGGCCGCTATGGACCGGGGTCTTGACGGACATCGTGATAACCATAAGGGGGCCTTTCTGAATTCAGGGTTGCACGACGCTCCTGCGTGCCTGTCACGGGTACGCAACGTA
The DNA here is from genome assembly GCA_012719415.1 of Syntrophorhabdus sp. Taxonomy (NCBI): domain Bacteria; kingdom Pseudomonadati; phylum Thermodesulfobacteriota; class Syntrophorhabdia; order Syntrophorhabdales; family Syntrophorhabdaceae; genus Syntrophorhabdus; species Syntrophorhabdus sp. The sequence goes on along the minus strand of JAAYAK010000233.1, from coordinate 1,174 downwards.
TCCGCATCGCTCACAGCGCACCTTGCTCATGTGCTTGCGCAGTCGACGGCTGCGGTGATCTCTTTCCTATTTCCAGCGTTGAGAAGAGGGTCGAAAGGCCGCGGATAACCGCGGAATGGAGGTTACCACAGGTGCGTGGCAAGATGGTGAGTTTTTCGGGGGACGTGGGATCCATAAGCAAATTGGGTCCGCTGTTCCAGATCGAAGAGGGCAGGAGAGAAAGACATATCCCGGTGATCGACTGCCCCGACACGGTGGCCGCCGGTCGGCCGTTTGTCATCAACGTGACGATCGGGAGGGAGGTCGATCATCCGAACACGACGGATCATCACATCAAGTGGGTTCAGGTCTTCTTCAGGCCCGAGAACGACAAGTTCTCCTACGAGATCGCGCACTGTGATTTCGCAGCCCATGGTGACTGTGCGGCGGGTATCGGCAAGGGACCTGTCGTGACCGACCACAGGGTCAGCGTAGTGGTGTCGGTGAACGGCAGGGGAAGGATCTACGCCTTGAGCCTTTGCAGCATACACGGTCTGTGGGAGAATGGCAAGGACCTGCAGGTACGGTAGAAGAGGGTTCAAAGTTCAAGGTTCCAGGTTCCAGGTTCCAGGGGAACGGGAGGGTACGGTTTCAGGTGAGGATGACGGGAACTGACAGGGGAGCATGAACGGCCTTTAACTGCGGGGGGGAGGGCGACATCATCCCCGGAGGTCCCGTTGTCCCACCCAGGAACCTGAAACGTGAAACCGTTCTATTCTTATTCTCTTTTCTCTACAAAAACCGGACGAGATGATATACAATGAGGCGTTTGTTGTTGCGGACGCAGGGCAGGTTTCTGTTGTCCTTCTGAAACCTGAAACCTGAAACCTCAAACAAAGAAAATGCCGAAGACGGGACTTGAACCCACACAGGCAAATTGCCTACTAGACCCTGAATCTAGCGCGTCTGCCAATTCCGCCACTTCGGCACCCTATAAAGTTATATGGATGTGACAGATAAGTCAAGAGGTGAGGATGAAAATTTTCGGGTCTTTCGATACTGACGACAGGTTTCCAAATCCCGTGCTTACGATCGGAAACTACGACGGAGTTCACGTCGGCCACAGGCGCATCATAAGGAAGGTGGTGGAGAAGGCCGCCGAGATATCGGGCACACCGATGCTCATGACCTTCTT
>JAAYAK010000232.1 GCA_012719415.1 Syntrophorhabdus sp. | reverse complement strand
GATCCAGGTCCAGAGCGCGGTGGATGGTCCGGCCCTGCGCTTTGATGCCGACCGATTTCCAGCTGACCGTCCCGACCGGCCGGATCCCCTGGTTGCCGTCGCATACGATCAGCAGGTCGCCGTCATACGGGTCTTTCATCGCGAGGAGGATGCACGAGAACCAGGTGGGATGGAAGTCCTGGGCCTCGTCGACCAGGACCGCATCATACGCCCGAAAGTCGCCGACGCGGCTCGATAGTTGCGCGTGCAGGCGGTTGCCGAGGTGCTCGTCTTCCTCGACGTGACCGGTGATCGGGTCGCACCTGTTCCGGATAACATCGTTCTGCTTTGCCCATCCGTCGAAGTGAGTGACGGTTATCCGTGGGTAGTCAGCGAGGATATGTCTCAAATATGCTCCAAGGGAGACGTTGTAGCAGAGCAACAGAATCTTTGCCTCGGGGTCGCGGTCGTGAAGCCAGCGTGCCCGTGCGACCAGGATGACCGTCTTGCCAGACCCGGCTACACCACAGGCGATCCGGTGTCCGTCGCCAATCTTCCTGGCGGTGTTCTCCTGCCGCCTGTCCAGCACCTTCAGCGATGTTACCTTCGGTTCGTGGACTCCCCGGGCATAGGAGAAGACATACTCCTTCGCCGGCTCCTGGATTGTGTCACTCTTTGCGGAAGCTGGCTGCACCGGGTCCTGCGCCGGCGGTATGCCGGAGGGGATGTAACTCAGGATGATCTCCGGATGGATGATAGCACGAAGCACATCGATCTGCTTCCGGGAGAGGGGTTCGATCCGCCAGAAGGGGTCGAAGTACGATCTCAGCTTGTCGGCAATCTTCTGCGGTGACGCACTCTCAAGGTTCATGAGCACATCCCGTGTCATGGTGTTTTCTGGCCGGAAGACGACCGAGAGGTCGTGCCCTCTACAGTTCCGGAGTTGGTCCTGGGAGATATTCGAGAGTACGACAAAATGACCGAACGGGAAGACAAATCGGTTCTTGTGTGGCCCGTCCTTGTGCAGGAGGTGTGAGAAGCTCGGGTTCTTCTCACACGCTTTCACGAGCCTCCACTGGTAGTTCCGGGCCTGCGTGAGAGGGTGTACCTCGGCCTTTGGGCGTCCGTCGTAGAGCGTAACGACTTCGCTGTCGCTTACCTTCTGGATGTCATCGAGGTACCACCCTTTCACTTCGATGACGATGACACCCTGGTCCGGCGCGATCACGATGAAGTCCGGCCGCCGGTTGTCGATATTGGGTTCATAATAAACGAGGTAATCGTCAGGCAACTTCTTCAGAATACTGAATGTACGCTCCTCCCCTTTACTCGCCCTCGCAGGAAGGCGATCGGGGATAAATTCGGCCATGTTTTGAAGTTTTGCGTGGTGTGAAAAAAGCCTTTTGATTCTAGGACGATAAAATGCGTTTTCTTACAAAAGATCAGGTAAAGTACTCATCCTCATTTTTAATGTATGCGATTGCTCATGATGAACTATGACTCAGATCTGCCCGGACTGCAACGAAGAATGGCCTGACACTTCGAACTACTGCGGGATGTGTCAGGCGAAGCTCCCGAATGCCGCCCCTTGGCTCACCGATTACAAAAAAGCCCGGAACTTTTTCAGGCATCCCACAGAAGAGGAGTTTTCAGAGTTCTTTCGGGCATGCTTTACCAATCCAAAATTTAAGGACCGGCTGCTCGCACGGATTATCGAGCGCGCGGTCAATGAGAATGCACCGGGTGCCCCCGATAAGGTGTTTTTCAGGGATGAGATCTTCCGCATCCTCGCGGAAGAGCTGCTAAAGGAGTACGAGAAAGGCACCGGCTACCCAGGAAGATAAATGAGTAGTATGCGAGGGAAGGGATTCGAACCCTTGAACTCCTTCGAGAACGGACCCTAAATCCGTCGCCTTTGACCTGGCTCGGCAACCCTCGCGCACGGGTGGGATGTAAGTCAGATATAGGAACCCATTTTAG
>JAAYAK010000231.1 GCA_012719415.1 Syntrophorhabdus sp. | reverse complement strand
TTCTACCAGCGCCTCATGGTCTGCCACCGCCACCTCGGCAACAACGCCGAGGCCGCAAAGACCTACCGCCGCTGCCGGGAGGTACTCGGGGAGAACCTTGGCGTCAGGCCTTCCGGCCAAACCGAAGAACTCTACGCATCAATGCTTCAAAGACAATAGTGTGGCCATGGGCCACCGCTTTTTTGCAATCTGTAAGCAATCTGTGGGTGTCGACGGGGTATAATCTATCCGTCATGACCGAGCAGTCAATTCTGGAGAGCTTCATCATCCGCGTCTACCGGATCGACACGAAGGACCCCGCAAGGGTGACGGGGGTCCTCGAGTCCGTCGACGGCTCGGGAGAACCCGAGCCTTTCGTGGGTCTCGACGAGCTTGGTCTCGCGCTCACGCGGCGCGCCGGCAGGCGCGGAAGGAGAAGAAGAGGGACCCCACCCGGTCCATCCTGAGGGTCCCGCCCGGTGGCTCTGGGACGGCGGGGAGAGAAGGCCGACAGAGCGTGGGACAGAGAGAGAAGGATATCCCTCATTTCCATGCTCCCCACGGATGCTCGCTTCAAGGAGAGGGGCATCAAGCTAAGGGGCATCATGAAAAAAACAGGGCCCCTTTTCGACCCGCCCCTCGAGTATCTTGAGATCCCCTTCGAGGGAACGGTGCTTCCGGGATACTTCCGCAAGGCCGCCGCCGGGAAGACCCCCGCGAAGGTGACGGTCCCCGCGCTCATCATTGTCGGGGAGGGCGAGTACAGGAGCGCCGAGGTGCAGCGCCACCAGAAGGTTGCCAGGACGGCTTCACCAACCCGAAGAAGAAGATGGTCATCACCCCATTTGATGAAGGCGCGACGAACCACTGCGTGATGGAGAACCGCAGCATCGTGGGCCAGGTGCTTTTCGACTGGCTCGACGACGTATTCAAGTAGACCGACCCCGGTAAAGGGACCAAAGCCAAGGCCCAAGGAGGGAACTTTATGATGACGGGACGACTGAAAGTGTTGTTTATCGGAATCCTAATAGCCGGCCTTGCGGGGTGCGCGTCCATAGGCCCCGGCTCGGTCACCCGCGACCGGTTCGACTACAACGCCTCCCTTGGCGAGTCCTGGAAACGCCAGATCCTTCTCAATATTGTCAAGATGCGCTACGTCGAACCTGTCTCCTTCGTGGATGTGGGACAGATCGTCGCCGCTTACACCCTGGAGACGGGCATCAACCTGGGGGGCTCCGCCACCGTCTCCAACTTTAACACGACCGCCATCGACAGCAGCCTGCAGGGAAAGTACACCGACCGCCCGACCATCACCTACGTGCCGATGGCGGGAAGCTCCTTCGCCGGAACCCTGCTTACCCCCTTTCCTCCGGACAGGATAATGTCCACCATTCAGTCCGGCATACCGGCGGACATGATCTTCAGAATGGGGGTCGCCGCGATCAACGGTCTGAGGAACATGTCGGCACCTGTTTCGGGGTTTCGCCCCGCCGACGAGAAATTCCTTCGTGTCGTCACAATCCTGCGCGACCTTCAACTCTCCAACGCCATCCGCGTAAAGACCACAAACGACAAAGACGGGAAAAAGAAGATGACCGTCTCTTTCTGGTCAAAAGGTGCTCCGCCGGAGATCTCCTCCCGGGTCCGCGAACTGTGCGGCCTTCTGGGGCTTGACCCGTCCGCGGGCCAGTACACCCTGGTCGAGGGCATCGAGCCCGATAACAACCGGGAGATAGCGCTGCAGTCCTTCCCGCTCATGTTCGTTCTGGGCTTCATGGCGGCCCGGGTCGAGATACCTGAAATAGATGTGAAGGAAGGAAGGGCGCTCCCCGGTGTCAGAGATGCCATGGCGGATGCGATCGAAAAAGGCAGCTTCACCGTCAAGTGTTCCGACGCAAAACCCCGGGATGCCTTCGTGTCCGTCGAGTACCGCGGCCGCTGGTTCTGGGTCGACGACCGGGACATTGCATCAAAGCGGGTGATATCCTTTATCATGCTCATCTTTACCCTCACGGATACGGGAAAGACCGAACCCCTCCCCACGGTCACGATACCGGCGCAGCAGTAGGAGACATAAGGGTCGACAAGATCTTCAGGTGAAAGGACAGTGCATCCTCACGGCGCAACAATGCCAAGGAGTCTCTTCCGGCCTTCCTCCGTGAGGCCCAGCGAGTCCAGCTCTTCTTCGAGCTGTGCCTTCGTGCCGTAGCGGCCGAGGTATCCGTTGACCCGGGCGGTCGCCGTGGAACCAATGAGGTCCTTGAGATCGGGGTAGATGGCAAGGTACTCCGCGGCAATATCGCCGGCCCCCCTGAGATAGTACTTTTGATGATAGCCCTCGGCGAGGTGGAACCGGGTGAAGGGGGTTATCTCTGTGAACACCCTGGCTCCCGCGCGGGCCTCTTCCTGCGCCTTCATC
>JAAYAK010000230.1 GCA_012719415.1 Syntrophorhabdus sp. | reverse complement strand
TCGGTCATGGCGGAGGCCATTTGCGTGGGTTGGGCTTTGAGGCATTTGACGTGGATGGTGTCATCCGTGATCCAGTCGTCGAGGTCTTCGGGAAGGCTTTCGGGCAGCATGCCGAGGTAGTTTCCGTTGGCGTCGAAGTACGCGCAGTTGCCCGTCCAGGATTTCAGCACGAACCCGTCGTTCCGGTTCAGACTCACCGACCTCGCCACCGAACAAACCATCCTCAACCACGCCAAAAAAGAAGCCCAACGCACAAACCACCAACTCAACGACCTGTCCAGAATGAACGAACAACCATAAACAAGAAAGCCCGCCGGACACCCCTAACCCGGCCGCGAAGAATCACGATCCACTCCACGTACACGCAGGCAGAAACCGGCCAAATCACCGACCAGAACCATTATTCCTGCGCCATGGACACTTAACTGCACGATTGCTTTGGTGGTCCCACTCAATGTGCATCCTCTCCAGGAAAGTCTTATGTCGTGCGTTCAGCATGTCCCTCGTAATTCCATTGGGATACGGTTGCGCCGAGGAGTACCGAACAAGATCACACCGATTCTTGTCCCAGTACGCTTGCCAGAACGTGTCAGGAACTACCTCTGAAGCCGACTTCATTTCGCTCAGGGCTTCCAGAGCAGCCATCGTAGCCACGGGCTCCTGTCCAACTTGTATGACGTGTTGAGTCAGGCGCGTGTATAGCGCCTTGACTAGACCACGGTGCTCAGCATCTCTGGGGAGGGAGAGGAATACTTCCTCCTGCAATTCAAAGTCGCAAACTACGTGCTCCGCGACGAAATCGAGACCCTCATTTGTATCGGTTAGGCACACCGCAATCAGGAGGGAGTCTCGCACTGCGGACTCATCCCCCACAGGAACCTCGCGCATGACGGTGAATATGAATTCTCTGGCCTCCGACCTCTGTTGCTCGTTCCCCAAGCACACGACGGCCGCGGCGGCTTCAAGGGAGAAAGCGAGTTGGAGGGAGTCGTGGTCCCGAACCTGCTGTCCAGCGGTCATGATTTCCATAAGGTCTGTGATAGCGCCCCGACATCGGCAATGTCTTATTGCTCTCAGGTAAGCCACGAAAGTGTAATTCACGTCCTCTTGCCGCACCGCACGAAGGTGGGCGATGAGGTTCTTGCACGCTGCGGGACTCCCTAAGCGAGCGACGGCTTCCAGGGCTTCCGGGATAATCTCGCCGGGCGCGTATGCCGAGCATATTGCAGGGGTGGCGCCTTCGCCCAATTCTACCAGCTTCTGCACGATCTCATGCCTCCAGGAACTGCTTCTTGCGATCTCTAACACCTTCTCCTCACTTGTGTCTGTGCTATTCGCGCCGGTACCGGAAAGGAAGCCCATTGTCAGCGCGGTCAATCCTGCAACTACGATGCCGAGTTTCATTCCGAGAATCCTGTCGTCCCGTTCGCAATTCTTTCCCCACATTCCTTTGCTGACTCCCGCGCCCTCGCCGCCGCGACGAACAACGCCACGGCGTGGGTGTCGGTCCCCCGCGACCCTGGGAAAGCCCGCGCCGCACTGAGGAAGCGGGGGCCAGCGTGCCGAACAATGGCATGGCCAGATACCAGGTTATTCTCGCCCGCGAGGGTACGGGCATAGCAATCCTCAACTCCTTGCAGCGACGGGATCACGGCTCCAGAAACGGGTGCGGTGGGATACTCAGCACCGTATCCTTCGCCGATACCTCCTGCATTTGCGATATTCTCTGAAGGGCCAGGCCTCCCCCTTTGTTCATCACAATCACCGCATTCTCGCCACAAGGACCTATCGGTATCTCTTGCGACTCTCTCAACTCTCCCGACTCAACGTCCAGAATGAGATGCCTCTTCCTGTAAACAGGTTCCGCAGGCTCCGACAGAGGGAAGTATAGTCTGGATGCTGTAAGCCATCGGCAGACTCCAATCCTCTTCAATACCTCCGTCAGGTCTGTGCCCCCAGGTAACTCGCGCACAATAGAGTTCGTGTGACGGTCAAAGACCTGAAAACCTGTAGACTCAGAATAATACAAGTAGTACTCCCCGTTACGGGAGAAATTGACTCCAAGAAAATCACTCACCTCTAAGACCTTAGTCCGCGGATCGTAATGCAGAACGACATGGTCCTTTCTGTCAGGTCGAACGTCGATATAGACACAGTTGTCGAAAGAAGGCCAACTGATCTCGTGCCCCGTGTCCGCAATTTTCTCCGAGGCTTGCGAGTTCAGGTCATATATCCAGACGCCTTTGCCGTCGATGCCATTCGGATACATCTCCGTGCGAACTCCAGTCAGGTAGGCAATCTTGTCTCCCTTTGGACTCCAGCCAAAGCGCAGGATAGATTCGTCATTATGAATCTCGGACTGAACTGTTCCCTTCGAATCTATGACAGCAACAGGCCATGGCTGATCAGAACTCTGCACAATGAAAGCAATCCTTCCTTCGCGCACCTCAACTGGGAAAAGGCCACCGTTATTGCTATCGAAGATGATTTTCTCGGAATCACTGGTGGGCCGCCACTCGTATACGCGCCTAAGTATCTGGGGTTCGGGGTGCCTTCCTGTAGCATTCCACAAAGGGGAATATACCTCGACACCAGCGTAATAATAGGCGGTGCACCCAACATAGTTGTTATCTTGCCCCCGCGACACTGAGCAGACAAGTATCATGAATAACGCAGTAATTGTCTTGCGAATCTTGGCGCTCATTCAGGTAGACCCCTTTTCCCTATTTGTACTCGACCGGACAAGGCGGACACGTCGCTGCCTGACCGCCATCCGGATCGGGAAACCTGACGTGCATGTGATGTGTGTGACCCGACCAATGCTTCACAACAGCATCTTCCTGTATTTGTGTTTCTGGTGCAATGAATATTAACTCTGCACCGCTAAGCTTCATCAGATTGATAAGGTGCTTCGTTTTGGCTCGATCAAAGAACGGTCTGTCGTTAGGCAACGCCAGGTCTAACGCGGCTTCCTGATCATCGTTCCGGACGTACCGGATGTCGACGTCGCACCCATTCTGGTGCGAACGGCTTATGCCATTACTACCACCCCCCTGCCTGCTTATGCCAACGATACCAATCCGGGCAGGCATGCCAGAGAGCCACCATAAGGACCCAGCCACCATGATGTTCGTGTGTATGTACCATCGACACCCGTAGAAATCATCTGTGCCAGCCTTCTTGTAGTAGCCCAAGCCGTCAGGGAGGCAGGTATCTCCAAGTAAACGACCTACGACTCCATCACCTCTTTCGGCCGCTGGTGCCTCACTAGCTGTTCGCCACCCGCAATGCGTGCACGGTCTGAACACGGCAGTCAGCTCACGGCTTGTAGGAGCAAGCCAGCTGTCTTGACATTTCACATAGATCAGGCGTTCTGTGTAGGGTTGTCCCGCACCGACAAAAGGACTCAGGGTAACGTCTTCGCGCACATTTCCTTCGGAATCGA
>JAAYAK010000229.1 GCA_012719415.1 Syntrophorhabdus sp. | reverse complement strand
TGGGTAATGGGTAATGGGTGATGGGTGATGGGGAAAAGCCTTCCCATAACCTATGACCTATAACCTATGACCCGCCTCTTATTTTTCTTGCTTTTTACCCAATATATTCATATATTTATGCCCTATGGACAAACCGGTCATCGTGTCCGTCACTTTGGCGGAGATCTACCTGGAGCAGGGGCACACCGAGAGGTCCATGGAGATCTACGCGGAACTGGTGAAGAGGGAGCCCTATAACGAGGCGTACAAGAAGCGCCTCGCCGGGTTGAAGAAAGAATGGAAGGCCGGGCAGAAGAAACCGGGAACACTGCGAAAGACCCTGGGGAAGAAACTATGGTAGTGACACGCCAGGCACGGATAGAACGGGTGCAGGGACTCCTGGAGGAAACGGGGCTCGACGGCTGTGTCCTCAAGGGCATGGACAACATCTTCTATCTGACGGGGTTCAGGGGGTCCGAGGGAAGCCTTTTCGTGACCCGGGGGGATGTCGTCCTCGTTGTCGATTTCCGCTACATAACACACGCCAGAGAGGTCACGCGGGACATCCATATCGAGGAGGTCAAGCCGAAACGCGACGCCATCTACGATCTGTGCACGAAGTACAGGATCTCCAAGCTGGGCTTCGATGGGAGCCATGTCCCTTATAACGTATTCAAGTCCTGGGCGGAGAACCTCGTCGGCATTAGTCTCGTTCCCATGAACAACGCCATAGAGGAGATCAGACGGGCCAAGGAACCGGAAGAGATCGCGGCCATCATGGCGGCCATCGACGCGGCAACAAGGGCGTTCACCGATGTCCTCGGTCTCGTGAAGCCCGGCAGCACGGAAAAGGAGATCGCCGACGAACTCGACCACGCGATGCGCAAGCGCGGCGCACAGGGGCCTTCCTTCGAGACCATCGTCGCCTCGGGCCCGCGGGGCGCCCTGCCGCACGCCGAACCGAGCGACAGGAAACTCGAGGAAGGCGAAACGGTCATCATCGACTACGGCGCCGCCGTCGCCGGGTACTGCAGCGACGAGACGGTCACGGTGTGCCTGGGGGAGATACCGGACAAACTCTCCGAGATATACGCGATCGTCAACGATGCCCGGAAGCTGGGTATCGAGAAGGCCCGGGCGGGCACGTCCATAGCGCAGCTCGACAGTATCGTCCGGGGTTACATCGAGGAGCACGGCTACGGAGATTGCTTCCGTCACGGCCTCGGCCACGGTGTTGGGATCGCCGTCCACGAGGCGCCCGGTATCAACAGCGTGGCCAGGGGGGTACTGGAGGAGAACATGGTCGTCACCATCGAACCGGGCATCTATCTGCCGAATATCGGTGGCGTCAGGCTTGAAGATATGGTACTAATTACGGAAGACAGCCCGCGGGTCCTTACTCACATAAGAAAAGACATGCTACGGATGTAGATACGCACAGGCGGGAGTTTTCATGATCTCAGGAGGAAACAGATGATCGTCGACACAACAGAATTCAGGAAGGGCCTCAGGATCCTCCAGGACGGCGAGCCCTTCACCATTGTCGAGTTTCAGCACGTGAAGCCGGGCAAGGGGGGCGCCTTCGTCAGGACCCGAATGAAGAGCCTCATCACGGGCAACGTCCTCGACAAGACCTTCAGATCCGGCGACAAGGTGGAGGTCCCCGAGGTGGAAGAGAAGCAGATGCAGTTCCTCTACAAAGAAGGCGCCAATTACCATTTCATGGACGAGGCCACCTACGACCAGATCTTCATCGAGGAGAACAGCCTCGGCGACACGAGGAACTACCTCAAAGAAAGCATGGTCATAACCGTCCTCTTTTACAAGGGCAGAACGATAGGCGTCGATATCCAGAACTTCGTCAATCTCACCATCACCCAGACGGAACCGGGGATCAAGGGCGACACGGCGCAGAACGCCACGAAACCTGCAGTCCTGGAGACAGGGCACACGGTCCAGGTACCTCTTTTCGTGGAACAAGGAGACGTCATCAAGGTCGACACCCGGACAGGCCAGTACATCGAGCGCGTACAGAAATAGGAGACCCATGTTAATCACCTTTGAAGGTATCGAGGGGAGCGGCAAGACAACGCAGATCGAACTCCTGAGCGACTACCTGGCACGCAAGGGATACGGCGTGGTGAAGACCCGCGAGCCCGGCGGAACACGCTTCGGCGAAGCCCTGCGGGAGGTGCTCCTGAGACCCGGCTTGGACGTCGACCCGCTGTCGGAACTCCTTGTTGTCATGGCCATGAGGGCGCAGCACGTGGAAGAGGTCATCCTCCCGGCGCTACAGGACGGCAAGGTGGTCCTGTGCGACAGGTTCGTCGACGCGACATACGCGTACCAGGGATACGGCAGGAAGATCGATCTCGGGGTGATAGAGACCCTGAACAGGCTCGTGACGAAAGGCATACGGCCCAATCTCACGATCCTCATGAACGTCACCGCCGAAAGGGGGCTGAAGCGCAAGGCCGCGGCATCCGCCATCGACAGGATAGAGGCCGAGGATATGTCCTTCCACCAGAGAGTGAAGAAAGGATACGAGAAACTGGCAAAGGAAGACCCCAAGCGGTTCTTTGTCGTCGACGGCTCTCTCAAGGTGGAGGCGATCCATGAGATCGTCAGAACAAAGGTGGGGAACATCCTCAAGAGCTATGGCGTTTGACGACATCATAGGCCACGAGAGGCAGAAACGCTTCCTGAACTTTCTCATGGAGCGGGGCAACATCCCTCACGCCTTCCTTTTTTGCGGGCAGGAAGGCATCGGTAAGAGGCAGATGGCCATGGAATTCACGAAGCGTCTCTTCTGCCAGGCAGGGACGGCCTGCGGGGCGTGCCGTTCCTGCGTCAGGCTCGACCGGGGAAGCCACCCCGACCTCGTCATCATACGGAACGAAGGGTCCATAGGCATAGACGACTCCCGGATGATCGCCAAGGAGGTCTCGGAACATCCCTTCGAACAGGACAGGCGGGTCATCATCATCGACAACGCGGAGACGATGACGAACGAAGCAGCGAACGCCCTCCTGAAGACCCTGGAGGAGCCCCCGCCCTACAACCACTTTTTTGTCATCACCTCCTCGGAGCGCGAGATACCGCTCACCATCCGCTCACGGTGCGCCCGTGTTGCTTTCTCGCCGCTCTCCAGGGAACAGCTGGAGCTCTACTTCAGGGACAGGGCCGGTATCGATCCGGGCCGGGCGGGGCTTCTTGCCTCGATCTCCTTCGGCAGCATCGGCAGCGGACTCTTCTGGCTCGACGAGGACAATTTCTCCCTGAGGGTCAGGATCGCAGAAGCGCTGTCGGGAAGAACGAAGGGCTTCGTCCTCGCGTCGTCGCTGGCGGAAAAAGCCTCCATGACGGACAGGAGCGCCTCCATGTACCTGGCATTCCTCCTTTCCTTCTTCCGGGACCTCTTCGTCAGAAAGGTCGCCGGCGGGACGTCGTTGATCACGAACACGGACCTCGAGGACGTTTTCGACGGAGCCAGCGCCGATCTCACGTGGATAGAGAATTCACTGAAAAGAGTGCAGGAAACTGTGCGCGTAATGAGGTATAATGTTAACCGATGGTTGGTATTCGAAAACCTTCTCATTCACGTCGCGAGGGAATAGGCAATGAAGAGTTGTTACGTCAGTATCGACAGGCTGACAGGCGTCGTTGAGCTTGAAGCCATCGACGATATAAAGATCGGTGACTATGTCATAAGCGAACTCGACAAGGGGACCTGCCTCGGTACCGTCGTGTCCGAGCCGGTGGACACCGCCAGGGAAGACCTGCCGAAGATCGGCAGGAAGGCCACGGAGCAGGAGGTGAAGGACCATCTCCAGCTGAAGGAAAGGGAGAAATACGCCTTTGACTTCTGCAAGAGGAAGATCGAGGACATGGACCTTCCCATGAAGCTTCTGTCCACGGAATATCTCTTCGGCGGCACGAAGCTCCTCTTCTACTTCATCTCCGAGAACAGGGTGGATTTCCGGGAACTGGTGAAGGAGCTTGCCAAGGAGTTCAAGATACGGATAGAGCTCCGGCAGGTGGGCGTTCGCGATGAGGCAAAGATAGTCGGCGGCCTGGGGAACTGCGGCAACACCGTGTGCTGCAGACGGTTCCTCAACAATTTTTCCATCGTCTCCATCAAGATGGTGAAGGAACAGGGCCTTGCCCTCAATCCTTCCAAGATATCCGGTATTTGCGGCAGACTCATGTGTTGCCTCTCCTACGAGTACGAAACGTACCTCTCCCTGAAGAAGAACTTCCCCAAGATGGGCAAGCGCGTCAGGACACCCCAGGGCGAGGGCAAGGTGGTCAAGCATAACGCTCTTGCCGGCACGCTGTCTGTCCAGCTTGACGAGGGCAAGGAGATAGCGCTGGCGCTCAAGGACATCTCCGCCGCGGAACAGCAAAAGCCCGGCCAACCCGCGCCGCCTCCCGCCGATAAGGTCAGGGTGAAGACCGACAGCGGCAGGGGACAGCCGAAGGAAAGGCAACCGAACCCTGCGGACCGCGGCAGACAAAAGAATGGCGGGAACCGGGAACCGGCGGCACAGAAACAGCCAAACCCCGGCGACCGGAACACGCACAGAAAGAACAACAGCCAAAAAAGGAACAGCGGCCAGACACCGAAACCGGTGATCAATGAAAAGGACAACGATCAATAACGAGAAGTGATACAGGCAGTCCGTTCTACCCTTCTTTTTGGTCAATTGGTTATTGGCAGATCGGTCGTTTTCATTTCTTTGGTCATTGTCAGCTCCATTGGTTATTGTAATTTGGTCATCGGTTATTGTAAGTTTATTTGGTTATTATAGTCTGGTCATTGGTCATTCACAGTCGGAGACCCCATCATGGACAAGAAGTACTACATAACGACCCCCATCTACTACATCAACGACGTTCCCCACATCGGACACGCGTACACGACGATAGCGGCCGATATCATGGCCCGTTACAAGAGGCTCGGCGGCTACCGTGTCTTCTTTCTCACCGGAACGGACGAGCACGGACAGAAAGTGGAAAAGGCCGCCGCCCTTTCCGGCATCCACCCGCGGGAACACGCCGATTCGATGGTCGACCGCTTCACCGACCTCTGGAAGGCCCTCAATATATCCAACACGGGGTTCATAAGAACAACGGAAGAACGTCACAGGAAAGTTGTCCAGCATATCTTCGATAAGGTGCGGGAAAAAGGCGACATCTACCTCGGTGAGTACGAGGACTGGTACTGTGTTCCCTGTGAGACATACTACACCGAGATGCAGCTCAAGGATGGCCTGTGCCCGGACTGCCTGCGCAAGCCGGAAAAGCTCAAGGAAGAGAGTTATTTCTTCCGCCTCTCAAAATACACGCAGCCCCTCCTTGATCACCTGGAGAGGCACCGCGATTTCGTCATGCCCGACATACGCTACAACGAGGTTGCGAGTTTCGTAAAGGGCGGTCTGCGGGACCTGTCGGTCAGCAGGACAAGCTTCAGCTGGGGAATAAAGGTCCCTTCCGACGACCGGCATATCGTCTACGTGTGGTTCGACGCCCTGACCAACTACCTGACGGGTATCGGCTTCCTCGAGGACGAGGAGGCATTCAAATCCTTCTGGCCCTGCGATGCCCACCTTATCGGCAAGGACATACTCCGGTTCCACGCCGTCTACTGGCCAAGCTTCCTCATGTCCTACGGCCTGGAACCCCCGAAACACATCTTCGCCCACGGGTGGTGGACCATTGAAGGTCAAAAGATGTCCAAGTCGCTGGGCAACGTCGTCGACCCCCTTGATGTGGTCAGCACGTATGGCGTCGACGAATTCCGCTTCTTCCTCTTCCGAGAGGTCCCCTTCGGGCTCGACGGCGATTTCTCGAAGCAGGCCATCGTTCACCGCATCAACGGCGACCTGGCGAACGACTTTGGCAACCTGACGAGCCGCACCGTCACCATGATCGGCAAATTCCTCAAGGGGAGGATCGAGACCCCCGAGAAGAAGGGAGGCGCGGATGACCACGTCGAGACCTCGGCAATGCGACTTATCGGAGAATATCGGAAGGAGATGGAGGTGTTCGCCTTCCACAAGGCGCTCCACAATGTCTTCGAGATCATATCCATCCTCAACAAGTACATAGACTCCGAGGCCCCCTGGAAGCTTGCAAAGGAAGGAGACGCGCGCGTCAGCACGGTCATGTTCAATCTCTGGAACGGCATTCGGATCGCGGCGGTCCTGCTCTATCCCTTCATGCCCGCCAAATCCCAGCTCATCTGGAAGGCCCTGGGCATCGGGAAGAGCATCGAGACATCCAACCTTGAGGAAGAGATGCGGTTCTACACACCTTCGGACATCGCTCCCATCGACAAGATACCGCCCATCTTCCCCCGAATAGAAGAAACGGCGTAAATGGCATTCACCTCCCTCCAGAAAACCCTCGCGAAGGTCCTGAAAGGGTATCGCATCAACGATCTCGAGTCCGTCAAGCTCTTCGCGATGTGGGACGGGATCGCCGGCGAAAAGCTGGCCTCTCACTGTCAGCCCGTTCGTATCAGCAGGGGGATCCTCTACGTCGAGGTCGACGACCCCCTCTGGCTCACCCAGCTCAAGTACATGAAGATGGATATTCAGGCCAAGATAGAAGAGACCATCCAGAAGGACAGCGTGAAGGACATCCGGTTCTACCTGAAACAATAAGAACCGTTTCAGGTTTCAAGTTCCAGGTTTCAGGAAAAAATAAAACAACAATCCTCACCTGTACAGGGTTCCTGTAAAAGTTCCGACCTTCCCCTGGAACCTCCGCGCCTTTGTCTTTAACCTGAGACCTGGGACCTGAAACCTGAAACGGTCTTTTACCCCTCATAGGGTTCCTGCAAAGATTCCGACCTTCCCCTGGAACCTCCGCGCCTTTGTCTTTAACCTGAGACCTGGGACCTGAAACCTGAGACCGTCCTCATCCTGGTTTCCACTTCTTCCTTGACCAGCTCCAGGGCCTTGCGGTAGGGAATGCTCTTCGCGTCTGCGATGGACCTCACGTCGTCAAACTCTATGTGGGTCTTGATGAGTCTGCCGGAAGGATCGAGGCCTTTTTTCACGCGGACGGGGCCGAAGGATGTCTCGATCGTCTCCTCTTCCCTTCTCAGCGCCCGTCTCATGTGCCTGTGGAAACGCATGCCGAACGTTGTCGTCTCCGTGAATATCATGTCGACGATCCTCTCGAAGGTATCCATGTCCGTTGTGACACTCAGCCGGATACCCATCCTGCCCTTCTTCATCGAGACGGGAAAAAAGAGAACGTCAAGGGCGCCGACGGCGCGGAGCCTGTCCGCCACGGCCCCCATGTATTCCATCTCCATGTCGTCAATGTCCGCCTCGATGACCTCGACCTCGTGGTCGTACGCGGGTTCGTCCGTCTCTCCAACAAAGACCCTGAGAACATCGGGCCGCGAGGACGTGTATGTCCCGACCCCATAACCCTCTCGGACGGTCTTGAAAGCGGGTGCGTCTCTCCCCGGCTCCGTGTAGTGGGCAACGATGGCGGCCCCCGTCGGGGTCGTCAGCTCCAGGTTCTCACCGTAAAAGACGAGCTGGTGGCCGCGGAGGATCTCGAGCGTCACCGGCGGCGGGTTGGGAATGGAGCCGTGGGAAGTGTTGATGGCGCCGCTGCCGCAGGGCACGGGGCCGCAGTATACTCTCTGTGCCCCGAGGTACATGACGCCGTACGCCACACACAGCAGGTCCATGATCGTGTCTATGTGGGAGAGCTCGTGGAGGTGGAGCTCGTCGCGCGACATGCCGTGTATCTTCGATTCCGCCGCCACGATACGGGAAAGCATGCCAAGCGCGTCGTCCCTCACCCTCTTCTCGACATCGATGCCGCCTATGACCTCCTCCATCTCGGATATCGTGTAGTACCTGCCCGACTCTCCTATCTCGAGATGGATGCCGCTTATGACACCCTGCGTGAGCCGGACCGGCTTCATCGAGGGCGCATCGGGCGATATCTTTCCCACGAGTTCCGTGAGGGCGTCGACGGGAACACCGGCGTCCATGAGGGCGCTTATCATCATGTCGCCGCTCATCCCGAATATGGGATCTATGTAGAGTATCTTCATAACCGGTTCACCAGTGTCGCGAAATACGCGGCGCCGAAGCCGTTGTCTATATTGAAAACAGCCACCGTGGAGCAGGAATTGAGCATCGCGAGAAGCGCCGTCAGGCCCGAGAAGCTCGCCCCGTAACCCACGCTCGTCGGTACGGCAATGACAGGCGCACCCACGATGCCGGCAACGATCGAGGGGAGGGCCCCCTCCATACCCGCCGCCACGATGATAACCCGGGCTCTTCTCAAGGTCGGCAGGTTCCCGAGGAGCCGGTGGATACCCGCGACACCCACGTCATAGAGCCTTTCCGTATCATTGCCAAAGAAGGTCGATGCCACATAGGCCTCCTCGGCCACCTTCGCATCGCTCGTTCCCGCGGACATGACAAGGACCATGCCCTTGCCTTCCGCGGGGCGGTCCCTGCGCACCCAGAAGCACCGAGCATCGCCCGAATACGTCCCTTCCGGGAATCTCGCCAGCAAGGCCTCGCCCGTGCCGGCATCGACGCGCGTCACAAGCACGTCGAGGTCCTTCTGCCTGAATGAACCCACAATGTCGTAGAGCTGGGAAAGCGTCTTCCCCTCGCCGAAAACGACCTCCGGGATTCCCTTGCGGAGCACCCGGTGATGGTCCACCCTGGTGTGTTCGAGGTCCTCGAAGGGCACGTCCCGAAAGCGTTCGTAGGCATCCTCGACGGAGACACGCCCATCCCTCACGGCCGCGAGAAGCTCCATAACCTTTTCATCGATCATGTCAACCTCTTTCCTCTCCAAAGGCGTGCCGTATCACACGGATCGTCTCGCCGTCGATGCCGACGACGTCGAAACGGATGCGCCGGTCGGCACACCGGTTCTTCTTGAGATAGACCTGGGCGGACCGTATGATGTGCTGCCTCTTGCGGGCGTCTATGGCCTCCAGGGACGCGCCGAAACTGCTCCCCCTGCGCCTTTTGACCTCGACGAAGACAAGGCAGCCGCTCTCCTCGGCGACGATGTCGATCTCTCCGAAGGGGCTCCTGAAGTTCGTGTCCAGGATGCGGTAGCCGTGGCTCTCCAGGACAGCCGCCGCAAGGTCCTCCCCTTCCCGTCCTGTCGTCCGTCTATCCGGCACAATGCTCCTTCACTCCCTTGAACGTGACGCGATGGATGGGGGTTACCCCGAATTCCCTGATCGCGGCCTTGTGCTCCCTCGTCGGGTAACCCTTGTTCTGTTTGAAGTTGTAGTTTGGATAGATTCGGTGGTACGCGTCCATGGCCCTGTCACGGACAACCTTGGCCACTATGGAGGCACTCGCCATGAAGAAGCACTTGCGGTCCCCGCGCACAACGGGCCGGGCCGTCGGACAGTTCTTGAGACCCCGGTTGCCGTCGACGAGCAGTACATCGGGCTCCATCCCCGTTGCCTGCACGGCGCGCTCCATGGAAAGCAGGCTGGCCCTGAGGATGTTCATGGCGTCGATCTCCTCGCGGCTCGCCATGCCTATGCCGACGCTCAGCGCGTTGTCCATTATCCACGAAAAAAGACCGACTCGCTCTTTCTCCGTCAGAAGTTTCGAGTCGGTCACACCGTTCTTGCTTTCCGGAACTCTTTCCCAGACCACGCAGGCTGAAACAACCGGACCGGCCAGCGGGCCCCGTCCGGCCTCATCGATTCCACCCACGAGACCTGTCAGCCGGCAGATCATCGTCCGTCTGCTAATCCCTTCTTTCTTTGAGCTTCGCCGCTTTTCCCCTGAGGTTGCGCAGGTAGTACAGTTTCGATCTTCTGATCTTGCTCCTCGTAGTCCTTTCGATCCTGTCGATAAGTGGCGAATGCATGGGAAACGTCTTCTCGATGCCGACACCGTAGGAGACCTTCCGAACCGTAAAGGATGCCCGCGTGTTCCCGCCTCTCTTGCGGATGACGACGCCTTCGAACACCTGGATCCTTTCTTTCTCTCCCTCGAATATCCTCGTATAAACCTTGACGTTATCGCCTATCCCGACCTCCGGGAGGTCGAGTCTCATATGCTCTTTCTCAAGCAGATCGACCATCTCATTCATGGTGTCCTCCTCTTTCACTGAAAATTCTATCCAATATGATACCAAGGGCGACGCGAAGGGAAAGATGATTGTAATCGCCCGCGCCGCTGATGGGTTCAAGCATCCTGTCGCAAAGGTCCACGACCTCCTCCGTCAGACCCCAGCCCGTTCCGAAGAGAACAAGGGCCGGCTGATGACGTTCTGTCATGACGAGATCGCGAAGCTCATCGGAGGACATCGTTTTCCCCTCTCTTTTGCGAGAGGACGTACCGACGATGAGGGGTCTTGGGCCTCCCCCGAAATCCCCGATCATCGAATCGATGTCCGGCCTGATCCTCACCTTTCTCAGGGCCTCTCCCCGCGCGGGGTTGTACGTTGCCCCATATCCGTGTATCCAGTGATGGACCAGTCTTTCCGCTATCTCCCGCTGTTTGGCGAGAGGTGACACAATATAGCACAAGTCTATACCAAAAGTCATGCAAGTTCTCGCCATATCATGTATTTCGAGGTTCGTGAGGCTCGTTGCCACAACGTCTCCCCGCTTGTCATAAACGGGATAATGAATCACCCCGATGCTCACGTTATTCAGGGAACTCCTCCATGATCTCTCTCATGAACCTCTTGTCCTCGTCGCTCGCCTGAAACCCCTCGAGCAGGTCGGACCGCTTGAGGACCGTCTTCCGTATCGCCTCTTTGCGCCGCCATTTCCGTATCTCCTCGTGGTTGCCGGACAGGAGCACGGGCGGCACCGAGGCACCCATGAATGTCTCCGGCCGCGTGTACTGGGGATACTCCAGGAGAGGCTCACGGAAACTCTCCGCCGATACCGATTCATCGTTCCCGAGAACCCCGGGGATGAAACGGCAGACGGCATCGATCACGACAAGCGCCGGGAACTCCCCGCCCGATGTGACGTAGTCCCCCACCGATATCTCTTCATCCACGTACGTGAGGACACGTTCGTCGACACCCTCGTATCGGCCGCAGATGAGGCAGATATGGGGTGACCGGGCGAAGCGCTCCGCAGTGAACTGGTCGAACCTTCGACCCTGAGGTGAAAGGAGTACGAACCTGACCCTCCCGTGGGCCTCCTTCACGTGCTCTATGGCCCGGAAGATGGGCTCCACCTTCATGACCATCCCCGGCCCCCCTCCGTAAGGCGTGTCATCGCAGGAACGGTGAGGATCGTCAGCGAAATCGCGTATGTTGACGATATTGAAGCTGACAAGCCCCTTGCCGACAGCCTTGCCGAGTATACTCTCCTCAAGGGGCGACGCGAAGATGCCCGGGAACAGCGTGAGGACCGAGAAGATCACGGGACGAGTCCTTCAATGTCCACGCGGACCGTGCCCCCGTTCACGTCTATATCGACGATGAATCCTTCCACCATGGGGATCATCACTTCCCTTTCTCCTTCGACGACAAGGATGTCGCTGGCGCTCGTGTGCATGAGCGATCGGACCTTGCCGAGGCGCGACCCCTGCACGGTCGTCACCTCGAGGCCGATCAACTGGTACTCGTAATACTCGCCTTCCTCCAACCGCGGAAGGTCCTGCTCCCGGACAAAAAGCTCCTTCCCCACGAGGAAGGAAACCTCTTCGACCGTCGAGAACCCGCGAAACGAAAGGTAGAAGAAGCGCTTCCTGTATCTTGCCCCTTCGGGCGTGAGCTCTACGAACCCGTCGCCTTTAAGGGCAAACAACGAGGTGCGGTCGAGAAACTCTTCCTTCACCTCGTTGTAATAGTGAAACTTGAGCTCACCCCGTATGCCGAATGTCGACACGACGCGGCCGACAGGGATCCACTTCATTATTCGATGATCTCGAGGACCGCTCTCTTCTTTACCTTCGTCGAAGCCGCGCTCAGGATCGTCCTCATTGCCCTTGCAGTTCTGCCCTGCTTCCCGATGACCTTCCCGAGGTCATCCTTGGCAACATTGAGTTCAATGACCGACGTCTTCTCGCCTTCGATCTCGGAGACCCTGACCAGATCAGGATTGTCAACTAACGCCTTCGCAATGTACTCGATCAACTCTTTCAACACGATCCACCTCCGTTGGTTTTATGAAAGCTCCTTAAGAACCCCCTCTCTCTTGAACAGACTTTCAACGGTCCTCGTCGGCCGTACACCTTTTTCGTACCACGTTTTGATCTTTTCCTTGTCGAGGCTTATCTCCGCCGGGTTCTTCAACGGATCGTAGAACCCGACCTTATCGATGAACCTTCCGTCCCTGGGGGAACGCTCATCGGCCACAACAATGCGGTAAAAAGGTTTCTTCTTTGCGCCAAACCTCGACAATCTGAATTTTACAGCCAAGATCCCACCTCCTATCGTGAGAAAAGTTGTCTCTGGAGGCCCTTCGCGCCTCCCTTCGTGAACTTCTTCAGCATCTTCTTCGTTTCCATGTATTTTCTCAACAGGTCGTTCACGTCCTGCACCTGGGTCCCGCTGCCCCTGGAGATGCGCAGCCTTCGGCTGCCATCTATGATATTGGGGCGAGCCCTTTCCTTCGATGTCATGGAATTGATGATCGCTTCCGTCTTCTTTATGTCCTTTTCGGCTTCGGTGAAGTTGATGGCCCCCTTGAACTTGTTCATGCCGGGGATCATTCCGATGATCGATTCCAGGGAACCAAGTTTTTTCATCTGCCGTATCTGGTCCCGGAAATCCTCAAGGGTGAACTCATCCTTGCGGAACTTTCGCTCCAGCTCCCGGGCCTGTTTCTCGTCGAAAACGTCCTGCGCCTTCTCCACGAGCGAGACAACATCACCCATACCGAGGATCCGTGATGCCAGCCTGTCGGGGAAGAAAGGCTCGAGAGCGTCCAGCTTCTCGCCGACACCGATGAACTTGATCGGTTTGCCCGTCACCGCCTTGATGGATATGGCGGCGCCGCCCCGCGTATCGCCGTCGAGCTTGGTGAGGATTATACCATCCACGCCGAGCTTCTCGTTGAAAACCCCGGCTATGCTCACCGCGTCCTGACCGGTCATGGCGTCGAGGACGAGGAGGGTCTCCTTCGGGCCGAGGACCTTTTTCTGCTCCACGAGCTCGTTCACCATGGCGTCGTCGATATGCAGCCGTCCGGCGGTGTCGACGATCAATGTGTCGTAGCCGTTCCGCATGGCGTAGATCTTCGCCTCTTTGCAGATCGTCACGGGGTCCTTGACCACGTCCATGGTGAAGGCATCGACATTGATCTGCTTGCCCAGCTTGACGAGCTGGTCGATGGCGGCCGGCCGGTACACGTCCGACGGGACAAGGAGGGGCTTGCGTCCCATCTTGCGGATGTGGATGGCAAGCTTCGCTGAGGTCGTCGTCTTGCCCGAACCCTGCAGGCCGATGAGCATGACGGGGACGGGTGGGGCCGCCGCGATGTCGAGGGGCTTGTTGGCGCTCCCCAGGACCGCACACAGTTCATCATAGACGATCTTGACAAACTGCTGACCGGGCGTGATGCTCGTGAGAACCTCTTCGCCCATGGCCTTTTCCCTGACCTTCTCGAGAAAATCCTTGGCGACCTTGAAGTTCACATCGGCCTCAAGGAGTGCCACCCGTACCTCGCGCAGGGTGTCCTTTATGTTGCTTTCGGTAAGCTTCCCGTACCCTCGAACCTTCTTGAAGGTCGATTCAAATCTTTCCTGTAGTTTCTCAAACATACGATATGGGGTACATTCTAACGGAAATATCCGGGATAGTCAATGTTAATTAAGGGTTACCCATCGGTAATTACAAGGTATTACAAGAAACGGGCTTGAACCGCTTGAACCGCTTGAACCGCTTGACAGCCTGCAGACAAAGCCCTCATCAATGTCAAGCTCTTCTTCTTTGAGCGCTCAGGCAGTTTCGGCTGCAACTGCCTTCTCTTCCTGTCTGCGGTCACTGACCTGTCTCCAGGTATCGCGCAGGGTTTTCGGTGGCGGCGCGTATCACCGCGTCCTGGTTGAAGCCCAAAGAAAGCAGGCGCCTCATTGAGAACGGCAGGGGCATCGAGCCCCCCAGGAGTTTTCCGCTGGCGTCCGCGACCGGTCTTCCATCATCGGAGCATGGCGATCCTTTGACCGTGTCGGAGATGAGAAGGATGCGACCGGGATCCTTTACCCTGAAGGTTAGCTCGATCGTCCTCAGATCGAGGTGGAAGGGGTCGGCAATGACCTCCACGTAGACGTCGGGGTTCATGAGGGCAAATCCGGTTATGCCCGGTTCGCGATGGTGGAAGCCGCGCATGGCGTTGAAGATGTGGGTGACGCCCCGTGCACCCGCCTTCAATCCCGCCTCGGCCTCACTCCAGGTGGCATCGGAGTGGCCCATGCTGACAATAACCCCCATTCCGGCCATGTCCCTGATCAACCCCGTCGCGCCGTCAAGCTCGGGGGCGATGGTGACGATCCTCACGATGTCCTCGAACCCATCCACGAGTCTCCTCCACACATCCGCGGCTGCAGGGAGGAAGGATCCTTTGTCGAGGGCGCCCGCCTCAGCCGGGTTGAGAAAGGGCCCTTCGAGATGAACCCCCGCGATCCGGGCCGCCGCAGCGTCCCCCATAGCCCCTCTTCCTTCATGCTGGGCATCCATCGCCTTCCTTACGGCAGCGATGTCATGACGCATCTCATCAATGGGCGCCGAAAAGATCGTAGGGAGGATCACCTCCACGCCCGCCGAGCCCTGGAGTCGTGCCATAGCGAGGATGTCCCCGGGGCTCGCCCCGCGTGTTTCGTATCCGCCGAGACCGTGGGTGTGGAGATCAATCATGTTCACCTTCGAGTTCCTTTTCGATGGAGCCTATCCGGTGGTCATATACGAGGCTGATGAAGTCCGGGCAATCCATGGGGTCCGTGTCCATGCCGAAGAGATGGCTCGCGCAGGAGCAATCGGAGCACCCGAAGCCGGGAACGGACCACCCCGATATGCGTTTAAGATCAGCGGCAAGGACACACTCTATGTCCCTTTCCGTCCTCACGGCCAGAGCCCTGTGGAAAGACGCCTTTTCCCGGAGGTAGTCGATGTGCCAGAAACGCTTCTTGCGTGTTCTGGCGTGGCGCTCCATTCTTTTCGTGAGCCCCTTTTTCGCCGAACCGGCATAGAGATAATAACCCTTTCGGAAGAGAATGTCCCCGAGGCCTCCTACCGTGATCGTGGTATCCTCGTCGAGCTTCAGAACAAGTATGTAGCATCCCCTGTCGCGGCACTCTCTTTCGATCCTGTCCCAGGGGATGACGAGCCTCCTCACGGCCCCGTCGAGAGAGAGATCGGCGTTCCAGGTGAGGGCAAGGGCCTCGACGAGGATGCGGTCTCTGCACTTGAGGAAAGTCCGCGAAAAGAGAAGGTCCGTGTGGTATTCGGGCATGAAATATCTCGCGTGCGGCCATTGGACGAGAAAGAGCACACCCGCGGACACGCCGGACGACGCAAACCGCATGAGCCCTTCGAGGTGCCGGCTGCCGCGCTTTGTGACCGCGTCGGGGAACATGGCAAGGGTGCGGCCGAAAAGGGTGCAGTTCTTCACCTCCAGCACCATCTCCCGGCCATCCTTCTCAAGGAGAAAATCGAACCTGCTGTCGCCGAACGTCGCCTCCCGCCTGAGGATGCGGGCATCCTCGAGCCCGGGAACGAGTCCCCTTCGGAGGAGTGTTTCCGCCGCGTCGTTGGTGAGGTGGGTGTGAAGGAGGATGGGGATGCCCTCTTTCTCCATGGCCACAACCGTATAAGGCAGTTTCACGCCGCCGCGGTTCTTCGCAAGATAGAGCTTGCAGCCCGGCAGGAGCAACTCCCAGAGCCTGCCGGGGTTTGGCAGGTAGGCATCGATGACCTTTCCATTGAGGTCGCACCGCAGGACAAAACGGTTGGGGCGCGCGAGGAACCGGGCTATCCTCGCGTCTTTCGGGATCATTCGCATGGCACGATTATACCAGATGAAGATTGAAGGTTCCACGTTTCAGGTCTCAGGCAGGTTGAAGGCTGCAAGGGTTCATCGTTTGCTTTTTCCCTCAAAGGAGATTATTGTTTGTCTACCAGGACTTGAAATGAAGAGGTGAAAGATGCCGCTATTCGGGTGTGCCCGTTGGCTCACCGTACCGCTCGTCGCGGTCATATCTATCTGTGGGTCCATTGTTCTGCCACAGCGAGAGGCTCTCGCCTCCGACATCGACAGGATGGCGGAATGCGCCGCCATTGAGAACGACGGGGACCGGTTGAAATGCTACGACAAGCTGTCGGGCCGGGCACCGGGGAAACCGTCGGCATCACCCGACACGCCTGCCGCCGCCAGGCAGCCGACGGCGGGACCCGCGCGAGTGGAAAAGACCGGAGACGAATTACCGGCAGCCGAACAGTCCGTCATGGCAAGACACTGGGACCTGGACAAACAGAGCCGGTCAAGCGGTCTCGTCATCAGGCCCTACCGCCCCAACTACGTCCTTCCCCTGGCATACAACAACTCCCCCAACATGGATGCAAGCCTCGACCTCGACCCGGACGCGAGGCCTCAGAAAGCCGAGGCCAAGTTCCAGATCAGCTTCAAGGTAAAACTCTGGGAAGATGTCTTCGGGAAAGACATGGACCTGTGGTTCGCGTACACCCAGCTTGCCTTCTGGCAGGTTTACAACAAGCAGTTCTCCTCGCCTTTTCGCGAGACAAATTACGAACCCGAACTCCTCCTCAACTTTCGCACCGATTACGACCTCCTGGGTTTGAGAGGAAGAATGATCAACGTTGGGCTCAACCACCAGTCGAATGGCAGGTCCCAACCGCTGTCGCGCAGCTGGAACCGGGCGGTTGCGAGCTTCGGTTTTGAGAGGGAAAAGTTCAACCTCCTTGCCAGGGCATGGTACAGGATCCCCGAGAACGCAAAGGATGACGACAACCCCGACATCGACAGGTTCATGGGGTACGGCGAGCTCTGGGGCTTATACTACTGGAAGAAGCACAGGTTCGCCGTCATGCTGCGCAACAATCTCAGACCCTCTGATAACAAGGGCGCCGTGCAGTTGGAGTGGAGTTTTCCCCTCTTCCGACATATCAGCGGTTATGTTCAGTATTTCAACGGGTACGGGGAAAGCCTCATCGATTACAACAAGAGCGTCAACCGGCTCGGCATAGGTTTCATGCTCATCGACTGGTAGGGGTAGAAAACGGCTTTGGAGCTCCAGCGTTCAGGGACTTAAGGAAAAGACATGGTGGGTTCGCGGACATGAAAACGAGGATCGTGCTGGGAGAGTGGTCACAGAGACGCATTGATGAAATGTTGACCGGGGCCTCGAAGATCGACGAGGTGGGCGAGCGGATAGCTTTTCTGTCACGACAGTTCCTCAACACACCCTACGGGGAATCCACCCTGGTGGGAAACCCCCGAACACCGGAAGAGCTTGTAGTGAACCTTGCCGCCCTCGATTGTTTCACCTTTATCGATTATATCGAGGCAATGCGGATGGCATCTTCCTTCGATGAATTCCTCGAGGCCTTGAAAAAGGTCCGGTACAAGGAAGGGATCGTTTCCTACACCGGGCGCAACCACTTCTTCACGGACTGGAGAGAAGGCAACAGGCCCTTCGTCCGCGATATCACGGGCCTCATAGGCAAAGGCCGCGCACGTAAGACCCTGAAGACCCTCAACCTGAGGTCTGACGGCAGTCCATTCCTGGAGGGACTCCCGGCCCTCCCGAGGTCCGTGGAGTACATACCGTCCGCCATGATCGACAGGGACGTGCTGGATGCGCTGCACACAGGCGATTACACGGGCATCTATACGGAAACCGAAGGGCTTGATGTATCTCATGTGGGGATAGTCATCAGGGAAACAAGAAGCGTATACCTGCGTCACGCCTCGTCGGCGACGGCCTCCCGCAAGGTGGTTGATCAGCTGTTCGGGGACTACATCAGCGAGAGACCGGGTATCGTTGTAGTGAGACCCCTCCCGGAATAAACCCCCCTTTAGAGCCTACCGCAGGGAAATGTTGCTGTGAAGATACTATAAAAGGGTCCGACCTGCCACATGATCGGACCCTTTCTCTTGCATTTATAGTTTGGTGACGTTTGCCGCCTGCAGTCCTTTCGGACCCTTTACAACGTCAAAATTGACTTCCTGGCCTTCCGCAAGGGTCTTGAAACCGGAGTCCTGGATCGCGGAGTAGTGGACGAAGACATCCACACCGTCATCCTGAGTAATGAAACCAAAACCTTTGGACTCATTGAACCACTTCACAGTTCCTTTTGCCATCTTACTAAAGCCCTCCTATGTGTTTTTTTTTGAAGATAACGGAGCTGTGTCACGGGGATGGTCAGGCAAAAAAGCGCGTTTCATCACTATTGACAGCCACTTCCGAAACTTCGTTGTCAGTATCCCACAGTATCAAAAACCTGTCAATGAAATTTATGAACAAATTTTAATAGAGACGATCCGGGGGAAAACCTGCCTGGCCGGGGCCTCCCGGTCATGTGGTCCCCTGCGAGTCGAGGGCTGTGATCTCCCGCTTCAGGTAGAGGACGAGGAGAAGGCCCGGCACGGCCGCCAGGGTGGTAAAGAAAAAGAAACTGGCCCACCCCACATAGGTCACTATGTATCCCGACGTCGGGGATATGACAACCCGTCCCAGCACGGCAAGAGACGACAGCAGGGCGAACTGGGTCGCGCTGAAACGCTTGTTGCACAGCGCCATGACGAAGGCGACAAAGGCCGTTGAGCCCATGCCCCCGGCAAGGTTCTCAAAGGCGACGGCAACGATCATCGCGGGATAGCTCTTTCCGATGATGGCGAGGACCATGAAGGACAAATTCGACACCATCTGGAGGATCCCAAAGTACCACAGCGATCTGAAAAGCCCCATCTTTACCATGAGGGTGCCCCCGAAGAGGGCTCCCACGATGGTCGCTATGAGACCCATCCCCTTGTTTATGGTCCCCACGTCGGTGGGAGTAAAATTCACGCCCCGTATGAGGAAGGCCGTTGAAAGCGCGCCAGCGTAGGCATCGCCGAGCTTGTAGAGAATGATGAAAAGGATGATCACGACGGCCGCCTTGCGTGAGAAGAAATCCTTGAGGGGTCCCCATACGGCCTCCTGCATCGTCCGCGGCGGCACGATATGGTGGTCGGGCTCCCGTCCCACAAAGGCCCCCAGCATCCCGAAGATCATGAAGAGAGCCATGAAAAGGTACGTCTTCTGCCACCCGATACGGTCCGACAATATGAGTGCCAGCGCCCCTCCGACAAGCATGGCTATCCTGTACCCGAAGATGAAGACGGCGACACCGATGCCCCGCTCGTGCTCGGGCAGTACATCCGTACGGTAGGCATCTATGACTATGTCCTGGGAAGCCGAGAAAAAGGCGACCCCCAGCGCGATAAAAGCAAGGACAAGCGGCATGCTGGCGGGGGAGGTCAGGGGCATCGCCGCGATGCCGAGAAGAAGAAGGAACTGCGTAAGGATTATCCAGCCCCGTCGCCTGCCCAACCACGGTGGAACGAACCTGTCCATGAAGGGCGACCAGAGGAACTTTAGCGTGTAGGGAAGTCCCACAAGCGAGAAGATTCCTATGGTCTTGATATCGATGCCGGCGACGGTCAACCACGCCTGCAAGGTGCCCGCCGTCAGGGGCAATGGCAGGCCGGATGCGAACCCGAGAAGGATCATCACAGCCATCCGGCGGTTCGTGAAGGCCTGAAGATAGGCAGAATTCCTGACCTTCTCCAGCACACCCGCTTTCATGCCACCATGGTTCACCACTCGCTCACAGTCCCAGCCGGTCGCTGATCCCGAGCATCGCGGAGATGGACAGTTCGGCGAACTCGTTAAGGGGTATGCCGATGACCTCGCATTCCATGATGATATCCCGGTTCACTGAAGCCGCAAAGGCCTTTTCCTTCATACGTTTGACCACGGATTTGGTCTTCACGCTGGCAAGTCTCTTGTCGGGATACACGAGGGTCGTGGCAACAATAAGCCCCGTAATTGTCTCAGCCGCCGCGAGAGCGTGCTGAAAGCGGGTCTCACGCTTCCTGCCCCCCGTTACCACCTCATTATGCATCACAATGGCTTCCACCGTCTCCGGGTCAATGCCTTCGGAGGCCAATATCTTCTGCGCCTCAAGGCCGTGCCGGGAAAGGTCGGCGTCGGTGACCTCGATGTCGATATCATGCAGAAGACCTGCCAGGCCCCATTTTTCGACGTCCTCACCGAAGCGCGCGGCCAGAGACCTCATCACTGCCTCCGCGGCGTAACAATGGCTGAGCATCCGCTCGCTCTTTACGTACCTCTTCAGCAACTGCTCCGCATCGTCTCTTGTCATCGTGCCAGATCCCCCTTTTCAGCGGCCCTTTTCCACGAGTTCCACGAGGAGCCGGTTGGGAAGAAGGAAAAAGGATATCCTCGTCACTCCCGCGCAAGAACGGTCAAGATTCTCGTCGTAAGCACCGCAATCGGCCGGCGGTGAGACCATTTTAAAGCCCTTCTCCTCCAGGTCCCTCGAAGCCTTCGCTATGTCGTCCACCTCGAAGCACAGGTGGTGCAGACCGCCACCGGTCCTCCTGAGGAAATTATGGACCGCCGATCTCTCATCGAGCGGCTCGACCACCTCGAGATAGATCTCGTCCTTTTCCCCCACCGGTACAAAGGACGCGTTCACCTTCTTGTCATGGTCGGGGACGGGTCTCGTGGCTGGCGGAAGACCCATGGCCCTCAGGACCTCGACGAACTCATCGATCTTTTCCACGACAAAACCAATGTGATCGAGCTTCACCGGCG
>JAAYAK010000228.1 GCA_012719415.1 Syntrophorhabdus sp. | reverse complement strand
GGGGAGGCGGCATCTACAGCGTATCCGCCAGCGGCAACACCCTCAGCTTCACCTGCGGTTATCAGACCGAGTGGGGCTACACGACCTACGCCTGCGGCTCCATCACCTCCAGCACCGGCACCTTCTCCGGTTCCGTCTCGAACGACAGGGGCGGCAACATGTACAGTGTATCCGCCAGCGGCAACACCCTCAGCTTCACCGGTGGCTATCCGAGCGAGGCGGCCGGTGGCTACACGACCTACGCCTGCGGCTCCATCACCTACACGAGCACCCCCGTCTACACCTGCCCCTTCGGCAGCGGGTACGCCTGCGACGCGAGTCAGTCCTGCCGGCGGACAGGGACGTGCACGGCGAAGGCGGGAGAGCCCGAGTGCCCCGACGGGTACACCTTGACCGGTGACACCTGCCTCTCCCACACCTGCCCCCTGGGTTCAAGGTACGCCTGCTCCGGCACCCCCGTCACCTGCACGGGCGTCTCCTCCGGCACGGGCATCCCCATCCAGGACCTCTCCTACGAGTACGACCTCATGGGCAACGTAACGAAGCTCACCGACACGGTGAACTCTATAACCCACACCTACACCTACGATACCTTAAACCGCCTGACCACCGCCAGGGGGGAGGGTGAGAAGGGCTACAGCCAGTCCTACTCCTACGACCGCATCGGCAACATCACCTACAAGTCCGACGTGGGCACATACGTCTACAACTATGCCGACAGGCCCCACGCGGTCCGGCAGGCGGGGGGCATATCCCTCGACTACGACCGGGTGGGCAACATGACGAAGAAGGCACGCACCGACGGCCCCACCCTCACCATCTCCTGGAACCCCGACAACAAGCCGGTGCTCATAAAGAAGGACGGCTCCTCCTCCATCCGCTTCTCCTACGACTCCTCGGGCACGAGGGTGAAGAAGGAGAACCTAAGGACGGGTTCCACCACCACCTACTTCGGTGACGCCTACGAGAAGAGGGACTCAACCGGTGTCATCCACGTCTATGCGAACGGCCAGAGGATCGCATCCATACGCACCGACGGCACGACCCTCTACTACCACACGAACCACCTCGGCTCCTCCTCCGTCATCACCGACGATAAGGGGAACACGAAGGAGACGATCGACTACCACCCCTTCGGCACCTACCGGGTAAGGCAGGACCTCGATGCCTCCTTCCCCGATGCCAACTACACCTTCACCGGCCAGGAGGACGATGACGAGACAGGCCTCTACAACTACAACGCCCGCCTCTACGATCCAGAGCTGGGGAGGTTCATATCCGCCGACTCCCTGGTACCCGAGCCGGGGAACCTTCAGGCGTTCAACAGGTATAGCTACTGTGTGAATAATCCGCTGGTGTATGTGGATCCGAGCGGGCACTGGTCGCTGGGGGACTTCTTTGATGATATAGGCGACTTCTTCAGGGATTACGGGCCGGACATCCTAGCCGGTGCCGTGGGTGCGGCCGTATTTGTTCTCACGGGCGGCACCGCCACCCTTGGTCTTGCGACCTTCTGTGCGAGCATCTACGGAGGGATGGCCTCCGGGGCGACATCGGCTGCCTTGAACGGCGGGGGGATTGAGGGTATACTTCAGGGAGCTGTGATGGGCGGCGCCATGGGAGCCCTGGGCGGCGGTCTCTACTGTGGCGGTGTTCCAAGCTGGGCTCTGGCTGCCGGCGGTGCCGGTGCATCAGTTGCTACAGGTGGCCTGGAAGGCTTAGGGCACTATGCTGCAGGATTCGCCGGGGCGATGGTGGGGGGATCAGCCGCCATGGCATATCGGGACGTCAACAAGCCCGTCATGCTTGCGTGCGAGGCGGTGGAGAATCAGAAGATCCCCAGTTCAAACTATCTGGATAGGTTTGTGGTGCGTTTGAAGGAGCAGTGGAACGCCATGAAATCATGGTCGCTCGTGTTTGGCACAGGTGGAAGCGTTGGGGCTGGCAGAGTGGCCGAAGGCAGCGCTTTCAATGCATACAACATGGAGGGAAAGTGGGTATGCTTTTCCAAGGGAACTGGTGTCGGCTTCAACAATTCTGGTGACGTTTTTGTTGGGATACTGAACCTGAAAGCCCCTGTGACGGCCAATATCAACGGATCTTATGCACTTGTAAGTCTCTCTGTTTCTGTTGACCCAGGATCGTCGACGTGGGCTGGTATAACGGCGGGAGTTGGTCCTGGGTACCCGGGCGGTTCGGTGACCAGGTCGGAAACATATTGCCTCAAGAATAACATGACCGTCGATGACATTCTGGGTTCCCGATAGGAGAGTGAAGATCAATGAATATAGGGACCAAGGCGTATCTCTGGCTATTCTTTTGGCTTTTTGGCAGTTTCATCATTATTCTGCTTTGTGTTGTTGAACGCTTGTTTCTTGTCTTACTCTTCTTGTTCTTTGTTCTTCATATCGTCGTTAACTACAGGTTGCTGCGTTGTCCCAAATGTGGGAACCCGGTGTTCAGAACGGGCCCTTACGGTCTTTGGACACCCTTTATTCCGAGGAACTGCGTTCGGTGCGGGCATCCATTGGGCGAAGAGAATGAGGCAACACATGATTAACGGCTGAGCAATGAAAAACGCGGTGTTGGCTCTAGCTATTGTGGCTATTATTAGCACCGGGCGCGTGTCACGGGAGCAAGCAAAACATTTGTTCGCAGTGGACCGGAATTTTGATACCGGCAAAAATGTTGGAGCGGTTCCCTTGCCTCCGCCCGTCAGAGCAGAACCCATCGATAACCACAAAAGCCTTTACATTTATGAATTCAAAGCCACCGGATGCCGCTGGTCGTATACTGTCGATAACGAGACGAAGGAGATGTCTCATGGGAGTACATTAGCGATCCCGATCTGTGCTACATGAGGATCAATTATGGAGGGGGATAGCTCCCCATTACGTCGGCAAGTTCATGAAGAACGTTTTTGGGAATTTGCATACGTGTCCCCTGGTGGGAACGTCTCGCTTTGTGTGCTGTTCTAAGGTATCCAGTTTCGTATTAGAATGATAAGGAGACACGTTCTTGATTTTCTTATTATTGATAATGGGCATTCCTGGCCGTTGTATTTCATCGGCGACTTGGTGCGTGGGCGGTGAACTACTGGAAGCACTACGGGCTTCATTACAAAATAAGAGTAGTTCAAATTGGCTTTCTTTTCTGGGGAATAGGTGCGATTGCGTTTTCGATTTTGTATTTGCTGGGTTATCTGAAGCCGCAAGGAGGCGCTCCTTAAAGGAGGCTAGAAAAATGAAGAGTGTTCTCTTCAGATCACCATCTCCTGGAACCCCGACAACAAGCCGGTACTCATAAAGAAGGACGGCTCCTCCTCCATCCGCTTCTCCTACGACTCCTCGGGAACGAGGGTGAAGAAGGAGAACCTTCAGACGGGCTCCACCACCACCTACTTCGGTGACGCCTACGAGAAGAGGGACTTAACCGGCATCATCCACGTCTATGCGAACGGCCGGAGGATAGCATCCATACGGACCGACGGCACGACGCTCTACTATCACGTCAACCACCTCGGCTCCTCCTCCGTCATCACCGACGATAAGGGGAACACGAAGGAGACGATCGACTACCACCCCTTCGGCACCTACCGGGTGAGGCAGGACCTCGATGCCTCCTTCCCGAACACCAACTACACCTTCACCGGCCAGGAGGACGATGACGAGACAGGCCTCTACAACTACAACGCCCGCCTCTACGACCCGGAGCTGGGAAGGTTCATATCCGCTGATTCCCTGGTACCCGAACCGGGGAACCTTCAGGCGTTCAACAGGTATAGCTACTGTGTGAATAATCCGCTGGTGTATATGGATCCGAGCGGACACTGGTTCGGAATAGATGATCTCATCGAGGCGGTTATCGGAGCTATCATCGGTGCCGCTGAGGCCGCCATAACGGGGGGCGACATAGGAGAGGGCGCCCTGAAGGGGGCATTCAGTGCGTGGGTAATGGCCAACACCGGAGTGTACCTGAGGGATGCCGGGATTATTGCCATAACGGAAGCGGGCAAGGAGGTCGTCAAGAACCTTCCCGTGGCCATAGCCGCCCATGTGGCCGCAGGTGCGACCACGGGCGCCTTCAGCACCCTTGTCTCCGGCGGCGATCTGGGGCAGAATATGATCGTAGGTGCCATCCCCGCGGGCATGGCGAAGGGACTCGGCAACTATCTCCCCGAGGACCTCACCGGCAATGCGTATGCCGACTTCGGCATGGGGCTTGCCGGACATGCGGCGATAGGGGGGATCTCGGGAGGCGCCACAGCGGAACTCTTCGGCGGGAACTTCGGGCAGGGGTTCGAACAGGGGGCAATGGCCGGTGCGTATGGGTATATATTCAATAAGGGCGGGAAGGTTATTCGCCAGGGTGGTTACAAGATAATCAAGCATTCTGCCAATCCAAATAGCGGTTCAAAGGAACACATGCATTGGGGGACCGATCCCAAGGGAAGGAACGGCGGTGCCGTGAACCGAGACGGGACGTTGAGGCACGGTGACAAACCTCCCAGAAAGGTCATCGATCTCATAGTCTCGAGAACGGGATGGGATCTGAGCAAACTGAGAGCAGTTCAGCCGACTCTCATGTTCGATTTCCAAAGAAGGGCAGCGGAGAATATACGCCTAGGCTATCCGCCCGAGCGGGGTAATTGCGAGATTCAATAGGGAAGGAAGAAGAGGATTCATGCTGATAGGAAACAGAGAAACGCAGTTCATTTACAGGTTGATCGATTTCGGGTTCCTGTCGACAATGATATCTATTGCCCGAAAGATAGGCTGCCGGAGAATCGCGTTCTTCAGATATCCCGAAGTCGAAGAAGCGGACGATCCGCAGATCTGGGACGAGTTGAGGCCTCACTATGAAGGTACGGCGGAACTGGAGCCCGGGACCTACTACGAAGACGCGGATGAAGCGCAGCCGGTTGAGTATTACAGGCTCAATGAAGAGACGATGCAAGTAGTCCATAGGAACTACGATACGCTCGTGCAGATACTGGACAGCGCCGCCCTGTACAGGGACGATGACAGGCAATGGGTGATGCATTTTACGTTTCACGAGGTGCAGACCACTCTGAGGCTGACCGAGGATGAATTGAAGCTCCTTGGCACGGCGGGAATTGAATATGGTACCGAGGTGCTGCATTGCTATGAACTCCCCGAAGGCACTCCGAGCCCTATCAACATGTACACGACAAGGCATGAAGAAAGAGTAGGCGTGATGACCTACGTGCTGGACTTCCTTGCTTGGATCGGCGCCAAGGTCTCGGCCATCTTCCGTGGTAAGTCCTGTTACTGAGAACGGTGCTCGGGGAGTTATTTCTCGGGGTTCCCATTTCAAGAGCGCCCCCCCGACAGAATAGCAGCAAGAACAATCAACCATCCGCCAAAGACAAACCGTGTCATCCGATCCATAGGGTCTCTTAAAAGAGTATGTTTCTGGCTTTCTAAGGAGACGATAGACTACCACCCCTTCGGCACCTACCGGGTGAGGCAGGACCTCGATCCCTCCTTCCCGAACACGAACTACACCTTCACCGGCCAGGAGGACGATGACGGGACAGGTCTCTACAACTACAACGCCCGCCTCTACGACCCGGAGCTGGGGAGATTCATGCCTTGCCCGCAAGAGACGGGGTCGCGGGGAAGAGGCTCTGCGCCGGGGGAGAGAGCGGATGGAATGAGAAACCCGGAGGTTTGCTTACCCGAGGGAGAGCAGGTGGGAGCGGAGGTTTGTCTTCTTGTTGTTGAGGCCGAGCTTGTTCCTTATGCTGTTCCGGTGGGAATCGACGGCACATGTGGCTATCCCCAGGAATTCCGCTATCTCCTTCGTTGTTCTGCCTTCCTTAATGAGCGAGGCCACCTCGATCTCCCTGGGGGTGAAGTTCAACTGCTTTATCGTGTTCGGGAAGGGCGACATTATCTCGTTCAGGTTCGTTGCAACGATATCGAGGTATGTCCTGTGCCTGAGGTCCAGCTTGTCTTTCTGCGCTCTATATATGTAGGGAAGGACCATCTCCCGGATGTTGGACACGAGCCTTGCTTCCAGCTCCCGCCTGTCCTCTTCCCGCTGTCTCAGGAGGACCTTGAGGGCGGCATTCACCTCCTCGAGGGACTCCGATTTGGTCGTCAGTTCCCGTTCACGCTCTTCAAGGGCGTCCATCGTCTTCTTCTGTTCCGTGATATCGTGGCAGCTCCCCCGGTATCCGAGGAAGGCGCCCTTTTCGTCGAAGAAAGGGCGACCACTTGCCTCAAGATAGACCACCTGCCCGTTTCTGTGAAGGGCCGCGGTTCTCAAGGACGTGAACTGTTCTTTGCCGGAGAGGATCTTTTTCGCCAGGGGCGCGAGCCTTTCCGGTTCACCGGGGGCCATGAAATCGAAGGGCGTCTTCCCTATGAACTCTTCCGCTTCGTACCCCAGGATATCGCGTATCCGCGGGCTCACGTACGTGTGGACAAGGTCAGCGTTCACCTCCCACACCCATTCCTTTATCGATTCCACAAGGGCGAGGTATTGCTCTTCTTTTTCCCTCCTCCTGGCAACCTCTTCGCTGATCCGGGCGGTGCGCTCATCCACCAGTTTGCTGAGATGGTCGCGGTGCGCCGCGAGTTCCTCCTCCATCTTCCTGCGTTCGGTGACGTCGAGTTCGATGCCATCCCACATGAGGCTTCCGTCGGAATGAACGTGGGGAAAGGAGATGAGACGCCGCCAGCGCATATCGCCCGAGGGAAGGTGCATTGGCACATCGATCTCAAACCGTGACATTGTCGCCAAGGCGCGGCCTTCGGATTCCTTAAACACCGCGCGGTATTCACCGTCCACCTGATCGTAGAGGAGAGATGGGTGTCTCAGAACATCCTCCGCTCTGACACCGTGAAACCTCTCCACCGCGGGGCTCACATA
Source organism: Syntrophorhabdus sp. (assembly GCA_012719415.1). Classification (NCBI taxonomy): domain Bacteria; kingdom Pseudomonadati; phylum Thermodesulfobacteriota; class Syntrophorhabdia; order Syntrophorhabdales; family Syntrophorhabdaceae; genus Syntrophorhabdus; species Syntrophorhabdus sp. The sequence goes on along the minus strand of JAAYAK010000228.1, from coordinate 10,441 downwards.
CGTGAACAGTCGCCGCTTTCCGTCAACACCGGTGTTGATCTGGTAGACCATCCCGTCGGCGAGGTTTTCGCTGAGGACACGCAGCTGCTCCTCGCTTTTGCGCAGGGCCTCCTCCATACTTTTGCGTTCGGCGATGTCGCGGAAGATACCCTGAACCAGCGCCTTCCCTTCATATTCCACGGGACATCCCGTGATATCGACGGGAACCACCGTGCCGTCCTTTCTCAATACCCTGGTATCGTAAAGAAAACCGATCCGGCCTGCCGCCGCTCCCGAGAAGTGAAGGATTACCCTGTCGAGCTCTTCAGGCGGGTGTATATCCGCCACTTTCATGCCCAGCAGCGCTTCCTTCCCGTAACCCAAAAGGTCCTCCGCTTTTTTGTTGACCTCGAGGAATTTCCCGTCGGGCTCGGCGACGATCATTGCGTCGCTCGCGTGCTCGAAGAGGGTGCGATATCTTCCCTCAAGCCCCCGGGGAGTTCCCTGGCCCTCCAGTTCGGCAACCCTTTCGCGAAGCGAGACGAGCTCACCGATGAGCTGCCCTCTGCTCTTCTTTTCGTCCTTCATATCATCCATGTTCGCACGGTCGTTGACTGCGGATGCTATTACTATACAACGATGCGCGGCAATTTGCACTCAGGGATTTCCACAGGGGGCCACTCATCCGGAGCGCCTGGCGGGGGCGCGGCAAGAAGACAGGAGGGTGCCACTCGGAATGCATACCGGTTCCTCCAGTACCTCGCGGACCTTTTTCAAGAGGGTCTCCGGCAGGATAGGTTTTGAAACGAAAGGGAACCTCTTGTCCTCAATGCCCTTATCGAGGACGACATCTCTCGTGTAACCGCTGGTGAAAAGCACCTTTATATCCTGCTTGATATTTCGTATCGCGTCATAGGCTTCCCTTCCATTCTTCACCGGCATAATGGAGTCGAACAGGAGAAGGTCGATCCCGCTAGCTTTCTTGAACTCCTCTATCGCCTCCTCCCCGTCTCTGGCTTCTATGACGTTATATCCATAGCGCAACAGCACCGCCTTTAGAAAGCTCCGCGCCGCCTCGTTGTCCTCCGCAACAAGTATGGTCTCGGTGCCGCCTCTTATCGGAGCCTGGACGGGTTCCTCTTTCCTTACGCCGCCGTTCACAATGGGGAGGTAGATATGAAAGGTCGTGCCCACGTTCGGCTTGCTGTGCACGCTGATGAATCCATTCTGCTGCTTGACCGCGCCGTACACGGTGGAAAGACCTAGGCCCGTTCCCTTGCCCACCTCCTTGGTCGTGAAGAAGGGGTCGAATATCTTCTCCCGTGTCGTCTCATCCATCCCCGTGCCCGTGTCCGAGACGGAAAGAAGGGCGTACCGGCCCGGCTCACCGGAGCCGTGGTAGTGCATGAACTCCTCATCCAGCTCGACCGCCCTCGTTTCGATGGCGAGCGTCCCTCCCCGCGGCATGGCGTCTCTTGCGTTGGTGGCTAGATTAAAGAGTATCTGGTCGACCTGTGTCGCGTCGGCCATAACGACGATGTCCTCGTCGGAAAGGACGGTCCTCAGGGTCACGTCCTCTATAAGCAGCCTCTTCAGAAGCTTTTCCGTTCCCCTGATCGTGTCGTTCAGGTTGGTGGGTTTCAGAACCACCGGCCGCTGCCTGCTGAAGGCCAGAAGGGTTTGGGTGAGCCTGGCAGCTTTCTCGGAACCAGACAGTATCTCGTTCACGAAGGGGCGCAGAGGGTCCGCGTCCGTCATTTTCATCTGCAGGAGCGAACCATACCCCATGACAGCCATCAGGATGTTGTTGAAGTCGTGCGCGATGCCCCCGGTGAGCGTGCCTATGGCCTCCATCTTCTGTGCCTGGCGCAACTGGGATTCGAGATGCCTCAATTCGGTGATATCCTCGCATGCCATCAGGTGGTCACCGGACGCGAGCGCCGAGATAATGAAATTTACGGTCCTTTGCGTCCCGTCCTTGCACGTGACGGTATGGGTCCTCGGTCTGCCGCTTCCCGATACACCGTCCCTTGCCCATTGTGACATTGCCGCGTGTCTCGATCCGGCGACCGGAAAGGCCCTCGCGAACCACGCCCTGGAGTCCGGGACATCGTGCCGGTCGAACCCGAAGAGTTCCGTGAACTTGGGGTTCATCCAGACCAAACGGTCGCACCTGTCGGTGAGAACCATGCCGAAGGGGGCATTATCGGAGATGCTCTTGAGCTTGTCCCTCTCCGCCTGCAGTGTCTGTTCGCTCTTGCGGAGCGCATCCTCTGCTTGTTTCCGGTCCGTGATGTCCTGGTTCGCGCCGTGCCTCTTCACGATGTGGCCCGAGCCATCCTTGACGACCCTCAACCGTGCGAGTATGTGCCGCACCGATCCATCGCGACGAATGATGCGGTGCTCGATGGCGGCGACAAGTTCCGGGTCGGGTTTCAGGGCGTTCTCCTCCACGAACTCATGGAAGCGCGCCACGTCGTCGGGATGTATGAATCGCCCGGCATATTCCGTCCTTGTCATGCGGTATCCTCCTTCCCGCATGGCAGTGGTGCCATAGAACGCGTAGAAGGGATCGTTGAAGACGTAGGTGTCTGTTGCGGGATCGAGCTCCCAGTAGACGACATGGGCAAGGTCCATGGCTTCCGACAGCTGGGCCTGCCTGGCCCGCAGGGCCTCCGAACGCTGACGCTCCGTGATGTCTGAAACGATCGCGAACTCGCCGAGCAACTCCTGGCGTTCATTGAAGACGGGCGCCGCGCTGACGAGACAGTGCGGCGTCGTTCCGTCCGGTCTCACGAGGTCTATCTCATAGGCACTCTTCATCTTTTCCGTATAAAGGCTTGAGTACTGTCTAAAGATGGTCTCGCCGCCCGGACTGAGGTAATCCAGGATCGAATGTCCCGTCAGGTTCTCCCTGCCGAGAATGCCTTTCATCGCCGGGTTCGCCGCGACAATGGTACCATCCCTGTCTATCTGCATGAGGCCCTCCCGCGAGGCGTCAAAGAGGGTGCTCAGCCTTTTCGCGGTTTTGACGACCTTCCGGTGAGAGAGTTCGGTCTCTCTGGCCAGGTAGAAGTGGCAGTTCTGGGGACGGTTCAAATGGTTGAATATGGCGATGGCCATATTCTCGCAGCTGTTGTAGCCGCAGGCGGTGCAGTTGTACATATCGTCGGCCGAGAACTTATACATCGACCTGTAGATGTCGGCCAGTTCACCCTCGTTCGGGTGCTTGAGTTTCACGTTCTCGCTGCGGTCGGTATATGTTCTCGAATAGAGCCCTTTCTCCCAGTACCGCCCGATCGTTTCCTCGATGTTCTCCGGGCTGGGGGTTTTGCCGCCATCTTCTCCTCGACCGTGGAATTTTTCCATTTCCAACGTTCTCCGGGTGACCCGGTATTCGAGCTCGTCAAGCGTCGCATCCTTTTTCGCCACCGTCAGGGTGCCTCCGTTGCAGCCCATTTCGCAGTTCAGGCAATCCACCAGGAGAGGGCCCCTCCCCGCGTCGATGACATCCCTGAGGTTCTTGAGGTATTCGTAGACCGATGGCACCCCGTCAATCCTTCTCGCCTTGCGCCGTATACCCGGGCAGGTCCTTTCCAGGGTTTGCAGCAGACCTCCGGGGGTGGAAAAGGACACGGCCCTTTCCGCGGGCGGATTGTCGAAATCCACCGGGGGAAAATTGTTGAGGGACAGACCTTCGCTTCTGAGGTAGCCGTCTATGGCCGTATAGGAGACGTTGTAATCACCCAATCCGGCCTCGATAAACTCCCTCTTCTTGGCCATACAGGGGGATATCGCCGCAACCTTGTGGTCCCTGTATGACGGGTAGAACCGCTTGATCATCTTGATCGTGTGGATCATGGGGCTGTCGACGGGGATTAGATACTCTATCAGCTCGGGATGGTACAGTTCGATGTACGTCACGACAGCCGGACAGGCGGAGGAGATCATGGCCCGCGGGTCATTCCTGTCGAGGTGGTCGAGGCATGACCTCGCCGACAGTTCGGCACCGAAGCTGACATCGAACACCGCTTCTATCCCGATGCTCTTCAGCCAACCATTGAGGTTAAGGTATTGTCCGGGGAAATTGGCCGCCACGGAGGGCGCCGCTATGGCCACCACCTTCTCTCCCTTCGCCAGCGCCTCGCGCAATTCGTCGAAGTCGTCAACGTAGTACCTCGCCTGATGAGTGCAGTGCGCGAGGCAATTGCCGCACCCGATGCACATGTCGGCATTGACCCGGACATAGTCGCCGCTCCCGTCGTTGCAGTACTTCACGGGACAGGCCGAGATGCAGGCGTGGCAATTGACGCACCTGTCCTTGTCAACCCTGACGATGGCCCTCAGTTCCATAAATCCGCGTGTTCTCCCTGGCAGGTCATGCCTACAATATTGTCGGCATCAGCCTTCGTGACCATAAGGGATTTCCGGGGAGAGGTCGTGACCTGCGAAGGGCGCGTGAAATAGGTCGTGCGCGGCCGGGGGCTGGTGTATAATAGGGGGAATCTTTCGGGGACGGATAACGGTGAGAGATCGAAGACATCAGGTCATCACGGTCGTGATAGCGGTTCTTGCGGTCCTCTCTTGCCTCGGCATATATGGTGCGGGGTTGCAGAAGGGCCTGGAGGGAAGGGCCTACGACAGGCGCGTTAAGGCTTCCGACGCCCTCGGCCTCGGAAAGGGCGCGCCGAGCGAAGAGATCGTCGTTGTCGGCATCGATGAGAGGTCCTTTATCAGGAAGAAGCCCCTCCTCTTCGTCTACGACGACATCGGCCGGTTCCTGCGGCGCATGGATGAATACGGCGCGAGGACGGTGGGCCTCGACCTCATTCTCGTCCACAAACAGAGCGACAAGCTCAAGGATGCGGCAGCCGCGTTCATGGCCGGCAGCCCCGACGGAGCGAAGGCCGAGGCCGGCCGGGTCATGGAGGAAGTGGGCGAGAGACTGGACCGGTCGGTGCTGGGTCCCATCATGGATGTGTCGGAGCGCATGAACATCGTGCAGGTCGTCCACGGTGACATGGTCCCCTTCTATTACGGGGTGAGCCCCTTCATAAAGAACATGGTCATCGCCGATGCCGCCCTGACGGATGGCGAACTCAGCGGGAACGACGGCATTATCCGGAAGCAGATGGTGGGCCGCGGCGGGAGACCGTCCTTCGCCTCGGTCCTCTACCGGCTCGCCACGGGACGGCAATACGGGTCTGCCCCGGTTTTCCTGAACTACACGCTGACACGCTCCATTCCCTTCTACCGCCTTGACGACGTCATGGACGGCAGGATCGACAGGAAAGCCTTTTCAGGGAAAACGGTCGTCCTCGGTTACATCAGCGGATACGAGGACGTCCACGCCACGCCCCTCAAGGGGGACATCTTCCCCGCGGACCCGGCTGAGCGGAACGCCTCGTCTCGTCGGCCCGGAAGCGGCAGAATGCCCGGTCCCGTGATCCACGGCACAATAGCGGAGACGATGCTGACGGGCACCTCCCTGACGGAGGCGCCCCTTGCCGTCAATGTCGCGGTCCTCATTGTCCTGGCAGGTGTGTCGCTCGCGGTGATATCCCTCATGAGGCCTCTTCCGGCGATCGCCGCGCTCGTCGCCCTCGCGGTCCTCTTCTTTGCCGTCAATCTCCTCCTCTTCTCCGCGGGGTGCTACATCCATATCTTTCCCCAGGCGATCGCGCCCTTCGTCGTTGCCATCCTCGTTTATCCCTACCGGTATCTCGTCGAGGAAAGGACGCGGCGAAAAGTGGAGAAGGTCTTCGGTTACTACATGGACAGGAATGTTCTCGACAGGCTCCTCGATATGGATCCGGAGTCCCTCCTTGCCGGCGAAGCGCGTGACGTTTCCATCCTGTTCCTGGATGTCCGGAATTTCACGGCCCTCTCGACACAAAGGGAGGCGCGCCAGGTGGTGGGCTTCCTCAATTTTTTCTTCGGCGCCCTCACGGAAAGGATACAGGAGCGCGGTGGCTTCGTGAACAAGTTCATCGGCGACGGTCTGCTGGCCTTTTTCATGACAGGGGAGAGCCCTGCCGCCGATGCGGTATCGGCTGCCCTCGATATCCTCGACGAGACGAGGCGCCTCAATGACGAAGGCCGGTTCAGGGAGTCCATTGGTGATTGGCGGGTGGGTGTCGGGATCGGCATACACCATGGTGAGGTCATCCTCGGCAACATAGGCTCTGAGAGGAAAATGGACTTCACCATCATCGGCGAGCACGTGAACATCGCCTCCCGCATCGAGGGCCTCACGAAGGAGGCGGGAACGGCCCTTCTCGTCAGCAGCGACGCCCGCACCGCGGCCGGGGACGCTTTCCCGTGGAAGACCCTGGGAGAATTCGCCGTCAAGGGGGTCGAGCGCCCCATTTCCCTTTACACCGTCGGGGAGACGTGATGTGATGTAGGTGCGTGCGGGAAAGAGGAGGGAATGATCTGAACGGGAGGAGAACGATATGAAAAAGATGGGCGCTGTCCTTCTTTTCATCTTTTGCGGCGCGGTCATGTTCCTGAAGGCCGGCGACGCCGGGGCCGCCGCTGAGGCAGGGTACATCTTCGACATCAAGGGAACGGCTGAGCTGAAGAGCGCCCAAGGAAAGACGATCGCCCTCAGGCGGAGCGAACACATCCTCTATGCCGTCAAGGAGGGGGACAGGATCAGCGTGCGGAAGGGCAGGGTGGTCGTCGCGTCCCTGAAGGAAAGCAAGGGTTACGAGATCGGCGACAACTCCGAAGGATTGGCGAAGCCGGGCAGGATGGTGGCCGTCAGGGGAAAGGTCTCGGAGCTCACGGGTCTGCACACCCCGGGCAGCGCCACCCCGGGGTCCATGGGCGGTTTCGTCGTGCGCGGCGTCAGGCCCTGCATCAGGGCGATATCACCGGTGAGCACCACCATACTCGACCCGGCACCGGTGCTCTCCTGGGAGAACAGGTGTCCCGGCGACAGGAAGGTGACTGTGAAGATAATCTCCGGCGACACCGTCGTTTTCAGCGCGGAGAGCGAGGGCAGTTCCCTCAAGGTGCCCGATAAGGTACTGGCCTATGGCAACGAATACCGGTGGATCGTGGATTCCGGCAAGGTCAACAATGTCTCGGGGGGTGTCTTTTCCCTGCCCCCTGAGACCCAGGTGAAGGAGTTCAGCCGGAGGATAGCCACCTTCAAAGAGCGCACAGAGGACCTTTCCTTCAGGCTCTCCTGCGTGTTCTTCCTCATCGACAACAACCTCAACGACCTCGCACGGGCGGAGGTGAGGTCGCTGAAGGCCGACTTTCCCGACAACGAGAACCTCAGGAAGATGGAGGAGGGCATGAGGTAGCCGGTATCCCGCTCCATCGTGTCTGAAAGAAAGAACGTGCTCCTTATCAATCCCCCGGTAGCCAAACCCTGCGAACCTCCCGCGGGACTCGCGCGTCTCGCCGGCGCCTTGAAGGATGCCGGCCATCCCGTGAGGGTCCTAGACATGAACGTCGAGGGTATGCTCCGGCTCCTTTCCAGTACAGTCCCCGGTGGCGACAGGTGGTCGCAGAGGGCCGCGCGAGACCTTTCCCGAAACCTCGATGCCCTTCGGGACGAAAGGACATACCGCAACTTCGACCGCTACAAGAGATGCGTCAACGACGTCAACCGGTCTTTTTTCTTTGCCGGTGGAGAGAACACAAGGCTCAGCCTCGCCGATTATGAGGACAAACGTTTGTCACCGATCAGAAGCGAGGACCTCATGGAGGCGGCTCGTCACCCCGGGGACAGCCCTTTCTACGAGCACTTCGCAGGACGTCTCAGGGAGGAGTTGGGGCGCGGCGGGGAGAGGTTCGCGGGATTCTCGCTCACCTACCTCAGTCAGGCCCTTGGCGCGTTTGCGATGATGGGTTTCGTGAGAAGCGAGTTCCCGAAGGTGAAGATAATCCTTGGCGGGGGACTGGTGACGTCATGGATGAGCGCGCCGGCATGGAAGAACAACTTCGGCGGCCTCATCGATCACGTCGTTGCGGGTCCGGGAGAGACCTTTCTTCTCGGACTTCTCGGATCGCCGTCCGAGGCGGGAGGCAGGAAGATCTCCGCCTCCTACGCTTACGATGCATTCCCTCTGAAGGATTACCTGTCGCCGGGGATGGTCATGCCCTACAGCACATCGACGGGGTGCTACTACGGCAAATGCTCTTTCTGTCCCGAAACGGCCGAAGACACCCCATACGCGGAGCTCGCGCCGATAGAGGCGGCGGCCGGGTTGAGAGAGCTTGCGCAAGAGTACCGTCCCGCTCTGGCACACATCGTCGACAACGCGATAAGCCCTTCCGTCCTCAAGGCTCTCATCAATACGCCGCCCGGCGTTCCCTGGTACGGCTTTGCCCGGGTGACGAAGGAACTGACGGACGGGGGGTTCTGCCGGGACCTCAGGGCTTCCGGCTGCGTCATGCTCAAGCTTGGCATCGAGTCGGGGGATCAGGATGTCCTTGACGGCATGCGGAAGGGGATACGTCTGACCGACGTATCGAAGGCCCTGAAGACCCTGTCCGGGGCGGGCATCGGAACATACGCCTATCTCCTTTTCGGGACGCCCTGGGAGAGTGAGGGGACAGCACGAAGGACCATGGACTTCGTCGTTGAGCACCATGAGTCCATCGGGTTTGTCAACCTCGCCGTCTTCAACCTTCCCCACGGAAGCCCCGATGCCGCTGGCCTCGAGGCGAAGCCCTTCTCTGGCGGCGACCTCTCCTTCTACACGGACTTTGTCCATCCGAAGGGATGGGACCGCAAAAAGGTGAGGCGCTTTCTCGACAGGGAATTCACGCGCCATCCCGCCATCCGGGAGATCGTGAAGCGCCAGCCCCCCTACTTCACATCCAATCACGCGCCGTTTTTCTGCCATAGTATGACATAATTGACATAGTTCCTACGTTTGGCTATAATAGGAATACAAAGGAGGCAGGTATGTTCGGTGTGACAGAAGAGGTAAAGGTGGGAGTGAAGAGCCAGATCGTTATTCCCGCCCGAATCCGCAACAGCGTGAAGGTCAACCCCGGCGATGTCCTGATCATGACGAGCGATAGAAATGGGCGTATTTCTCTCATGAAGAAACCAGAGGACTGGGCAGAAGCGTCTTTCGGCTGCTGCAAGGGAGCCTGGGGCGACAACCCGTTGGAATATCTCAAGAAAGAGCGTGAAACGTGGGGGTAAAGGATTTTCTGGCCCGATACAGAACGATAGCGATCGATACGAACGTATTCATCTCGGTGTTCTCGCGGGAACCGCTGGGGGAAAAAGTTGTTCCCATAATTGATGCTGTCGCCAACAAGGGAACCCACAAATTCATCGCGTCCGTCCTGTCTTTCGCCGAATGTGCTGTGCTTCCCTATCGGGAGGGAAATTGGGCCGCCCTCGACCAGATCAAGCTCATGTTCCAGATGCCGAATCTCACCGTTCGTCCCATGGACGAAGTGGTCGCGGAGGAGGCGGCACGTGTCCGGGCGGTCTACAATTTCAAGATGCCCGACGCCATTATCACCGCGACCGCCATAGTCCATGGCGCCGATGTCCTTCTCACGAATGACCGGCTGCTGGCAGGTATCAAGGAGATTCCTGTCTCCTTGCTCGAGACTCTCTGACGGGGCGGACTTTTGCTTGATTTTGCCGTCTCCGGCTATTAATATGAGGTGACATGAAAGACATTCTCAGACGGACAGTGCGGCACCACCTTGCGCTCGTAGGGCTCATCATCCTTGTTCCCATGTTCTTCTGCGCCCTCTTCGCGCCGGTCATCTCGCCTCACGACCCCATCGAGCCGGACATAAAGAACATACTCTCGGCGCCCAGCCTCTCCCATCCCTTCGGCACGGACACGCTGGGCAGGGACGTCTTCTCCCGGGTCCTCTACGGGACGCGGATATCCCTCCTCGTGGGATTCGTCTCCGTGGGCATCGCCATCCTCATCGGGCTCATCCTGGGGGCCATATCTGGTTATTTCGGGGGGATGGTGGACGAGGCCATCATGCGCTTCGTCGACCTCATGATGTGCTTCCCGACGTTCTTTCTCATCCTTGCCGTCATTGCCATCCTGGAGCCCAGCATCTGGAACATCATGATCGTCATCGGGCTGACGAGCTGGATGGGCACGGCGCGTCTCGTGCGGGCGGAGATACTGAGCATAAAGAGCAAGGAATATGTCATGGCCGCGAAGGCGCAGGGGTTCAATTCCCTGAGGATAATCTTCCGCCACGTCCTGCCCAATGCGGTGACACCCGTCTACGTCGTCGCGACGCTGGGTATCGGCGGGGCCATCCTGACGGAATCGGCGCTGTCCTTTCTCGGCATCGGCGTCCAGCCCCCCACACCGAGCTGGGGCAACATCCTCACCCAGGCGAAGGACAACATAGAGGTGGCCTGGTGGCTCTCCCTCTACCCCGGCCTCGCCATCTTCGTCACCGTCATGGGCTACAACCTCCTCGGCGAAGGCTTAAGGGATGT
>JAAYAK010000227.1 GCA_012719415.1 Syntrophorhabdus sp. | reverse complement strand
GAAATCTTTGCAGTTCTCGAACACGGATCTTCCGATGTGGCCCGGGACCGGGCAGTAGAGTTCCACCCCCTCCTTCGAGACAAGCCAGGCATAGCCCGAATCGCCTATTCGTATGCCTTCGAGATAGCTCCTCGCGATGCTCTCGAAGCGGATAAGGACACCCAGACTGCCCCTGAAGGCTTCTCCCTCGAAGACAGGTACGTGCAGCGCAACGGCCCTGAACCCCTGGACCGCCGTGAAAACATCGCTCATGACAGGCTGGTGCTTCCTCATGATCTCTCTGACGTGGGACTGATGGGAGATGTCCTGACCGATACTCTTCCCGTTGTAAGGAACCGTATACATGATACGCCCCGTCGCGTCGACCCTGGTAACGGCCGCAACGCTGTCGGACAGGGCCTTGTACAGCATCTCCATGTTCATTCTGCCCCCGCTGCCGAGGGTCGCCATGGGTTCCTGCGCGGCATTCTTCAGAAGCATCCCTGTGTGGAAGCGGAAGAACTCTTCGATGCCTTTCTTTGTCTGCCGGGCGATGAGAAGCTGCTGATTGTTCAGGTTGTCGATGGCGTCCTTTTTGGCCTCATTGTAGAAGATGCCAAAAAGCACCGCACAGAGAAGAAGAACACACAGGAAAAGAACAAGCCAGTATCGGTATTTCACCCTTCATCCTATGAACCCGTGAATTCAAAGATACAAAGGAACCGCATAGGACACTAGTGAAATAATAAAAGAAGCTTCAATATTCGTCAAGGGGAGGATCAGCTCCGCGCAGTCTCTTCCTTTTCACGGGCCTTCTTCACAGCTTCCTTGAGGAGATCGACAAGGCTCCCGACCTGATCGGGACTTATGGTGACACCGTCCGCCGTCGCCATCAGTTCGCCATCGCTCAATACCTTGTAGATCCTGCAATCGATGGACCTCGTACCCTTGTACTTGTCGAGAACCTCCACCACGAGACGTTCACGGTTGCCCGTCAATAACTTCCCTACCAGCATGGTATCCCCCTCTCCTTTATCAGGACCTCCTGAAATGCCCTCTTCCCGACAGCTTGTATGTGGTCCGCCGCTTGCTCACCATCCTCACCGCCATGGTGAACTCATCCTCGGGGGACAGGGGGGCGTGGCGCTTTATCTCCGTCTTCGCGTAGGCCTGTATGTCTCTGAGCTTGCCCATCTCCGTGGGGAGCACCAGCGTGAAGGCATGTCCCGTCTTTCCCATCCTGGCGGTCCTGCCTATCCTGTGGACATAATACTCGTCATCGCGAGGGACATCATAGTTGATGACGGCCTCGACATCGTTCACATCTATTCCGCGGGCCGCGACATCGGTGGCGACGAGAATGGTGGAATGGCCTTTGCGGAACTTCGACATCACCCGGTCCCTTTGCGACTGCGCCAGGTCGCCGTGGATGGCCTCCGTGTCATAGCCCAGGGCCTTGAGGTCACGGGCCACCTGGTCGACACATCTTTTCGTGTTGCAGAACACGAGAGATGAAGAAAAATTGTAGGTATCGACAACCTTCCGGAGAAGATTGAGCTTCCTGCCGGGCCGCACCTCGATATAGCTCTGCTCCACTTCCGCAACCGTCAGCTCTTCACCGACAACCTTCACGATGGAGGGGTTCCTCTGGTACTTGGCGGCGAGCCTCCGGATGCTCTCCGGCATGGTCGCCGAGAAGAGAAGGGTCTGCCGGTTCGGGGATGTCGCGTCGAGGATGGTCTCGATATCTTCAAGGAAACCCATGTTGAGCATCTCATCGGCCTCATCGAGAACCACCTTCGTAACGGTTCCCAGTTTGATCGTCCGTCGCCTCATGTGGTCGATCATCCTGCCCGGCGTTCCCACCACTATGTGGACCCCCTTCTTCAGGCTTGCGATCTGGGTCCGGATGGATTGTCCCCCGTAGACGGGAGCAATGACGATGTCCTTCCTGTACCGTGCCAGCCTTCTCAGTTCACCCGCGACCTGAACTGCCAGCTCACGTGTCGGGCAGAGGATAAGGGCGTCGGTCTGTCTTGTTCTCGCGTCGAGGAGCTCGATGAGGGGAATGCCGAACGCGGCCGTTTTGCCCGTGCCCGTCCGCGCCTGGCCAATGATGTCCACGCCTTCAAGGACAAGGGGTATCGATTGCTCCTGGATCGGGCTCAGTTCGCTGAACCCCATGGTGTCCAGGGCCTTTTGCACCATCTTGGACAAATGTAACTT
>JAAYAK010000226.1 GCA_012719415.1 Syntrophorhabdus sp. | reverse complement strand
TTCCCTCTTCGATCGCGGACCCATACACAACCCCTCCTTTCGGGGCTATTATTTCGGTAACATCCTTTATGAGTCAACGATCTTTCTCTCACCACCCCTTGGGTAACATTTTTTATGAGGCAATTCGCCCCCGCGTGCCGGCTTGACATGCCGGACGGGGCGGGGGCATAATGTAGGCCTGTGAAAAAGTATACCATCCACCGCGATGTCTCCCCCGTGAAGGCCGTCATCGACTACTCCAGGGAACTCAACGAAGAACAGCTGGGCGTGGTCCTCTCCGACGATGGACCCATCCTCGTCATCGCCGGGGCCGGGAGCGGCAAAACGAGGGTCGTCACCTACCGGGTGGCCCGCCTCCTCGAGCGGGGCGTTCCACCGGGCGGGATACTGCTTCTCACGTTCACGAACAAGGCGGCCCGGGAGATGCTCCATCGCGTCGAGCATCTCGTAAAAATGGACACCCGTCACATCTGGGGCGGCACCTTCCACCACATCGGCAACCTCATCCTGCGCCAGCACGCCGAGCGCGTCGGTTACCGCAGGAGCTTCACCATCCTCGACAACGAGGACGCGAAGGATGTCGTGGAACTCGCCATCAAGGCATCGGGCATCGACACGAAGGCGAGGATGTTCCCCAAGGGCGGCGTCGTGAAGGAACTCTTCAGCTACGCCGCCAATACCATGCAGGCCGTCGACGAGGCCATCCGGGAACGCAGCCCCTTCTTCTACGACATCGCCGACGAAATGACGGCGGTGCACAGGATCTACATGGAAAAGAAGCGGGAAACGAACGCCATGGACTTCGACGATCTGCTCACATACTGGCACCGGCTCCTCGCCGAGGACGAGGAACTGCGCAAGCTCTACGCGATGACCTTCCGTCATATCCTCGTCGACGAGTACCAGGACACCAACCGCATACAGTCGGAGATCATCGACTTCATGGGGCTCCTGAACCGAAACGTCATGGTCGTCGGCGACGACGCCCAGAGCATCTACTCCTTCCGGGGGGCGAATTTCCAGAACATCCTCGATTTCCCGAAGCGCTACGGCGAGGCGAAGGTGTACAAGCTGGAGACGAACTACCGCAGCACCCCGGAAATCCTGGACCTCGCGAACAACTCCATCTCCTTCAATTTCAACCAGTTCGAAAAGAACCTGCGGAGCGTGAAAAAGAGCGGCGTCATCCCCGTCGTCGCGCCGTCGCGGGACGTGATACAGCAGGCCGAGTTCGTGGCCCAGCGGATACTGGAACTCTCCGACGAGGGCGTCCCTCTCGACAGGATATCGGTACTCTACCGCGCCCACTACCATTCGATGGAAGTGCAGATGGAGCTGACCCGCCGGGGCATCCCCTTCGAGATCCGAAGCGGGCTGAGGTTCTTTGAACAGGCCCACATCAAGGACGTCGTCTCTTTCCTGCGCGTCATGTCGAACCCCGACGACGAGGTATCATGGAAACGGATGCTCAGGATCTTTCCCCGCATCGGCAAGAAGACCGCCGACCACATCTATGCCTACCTCAAGGAACAGAGCGACCCCTTCGATCCCCTCATCTCGGGCAGGATCGCGGACACCTTCAAGGGCATCAGGAAGGAGAACGTCGAGGTGTGGTCGGAGCTCTTCGGCGAGCTCAGGGACCTCTTCAGCGACGAGGCCCCGGGGGACATGATCTCCGCTATCCTGAAGCACGGCTACATCGAGTACCTCAAGCTCACCTATCCCAACTACGAGGCGCGCCTCGAAGACCTGGGACAGCTCATCAACTTCTCGACGAGGTACCACTCCCTGGAGACATTCCTCAGCGAGCTCTCCCTCATGAGCGGCATCTCCGGCGAAGAGATCGTCGCCGCCGGCGACACGGACGATGAACGGGTCATACTGAGCACCATCCACCAGGCCAAGGGCCTCGAGTGGCAGATCGTCTTCATCATCTGGTGCGCCGAAGGAAGGTTCCCGAACCCCAGGGCGATAGAGGAAGGGGCCGTCGAAGAGGAGAGGCGCCTCTTCTACGTGGCATCGACGCGCGCCATGGACGAGCTGTACCTCACCTACCCCATCCTCGCCTTCGACCGCCAGGCCGGCCACATCATCATGCGCCCCTCCCGCTTCCTCGCCGAGCTCGACGGGGCCAGGTACGAGGAGTGGGCACTAAACGAGTATTAAAAGACGGCTTGAGTCGCTTGAATCGCTTGAGTAGCTTGAGGGTCCGAAAGACGGCTTGAATGGCTTGAGTCGCCTGAGAGCCGAAAAGATTGGGACGGTAAGACCACATCCTGTTCGGCGCGAGATATTCTGCCGAGAGTCTCTTTTGCCTTTAACTCTCAAGCCATTCAAGCGACTCAAGCCATTCAAGCCATCTTTTGGTCAGTTGATGAAGACCTTCTTGTACTTCGGCATCTCTTCGAGGGACTTGCCGCAGCCCATGGTAACGGATACGAGGGGGTCTTCGGCAACGATCACGTTTATCCCTGTCTCGTTCTCTATCCGCTGGTCGAGTCCCTTGAGAAGAGCTCCTCCGCCGGTAAGCACCATGCCCGTCTCATTGAGGTCGGAGACGAACTCGGCGGGGAGTTTTTCGAGGGCCCTTCTCACGGAGTCGATGATCGCGGAGATGGGTTCCTCTATGGCCTCACGGACCTCCTCCTTCGATAATTTCAGGCTCCGCGGTATGCTCGTGAGCAGGTCCTTCCCCACAACGTTTATGGAGTCGCTCAAGGAATCTATGGGGAACGCGGAAGCGCCTTCTATCTTGATCTTCTCCGCCGCGATGACCCCTATGGCAAGCTGGTGCTTCTTCTGGAGGTAGCGGACGATCGCCTCGTCGAGCTCGTCGCCGGCGACCCGCAGGGACTCGCTGTAGGCCACCGCGGAGAGGCTGATGATGGCCACCTCCGTCGTACCGCCGCCGATGTCTATTATCATGTTGCCCCGCGGCAGTTCTATGGGCATGCCCGCGCCGATGGACGCCGCCATGGGCTCCTCTATGAGATGGACGTCACGGATACCCACCTGGAAGCAGGCGTCGATGACCGCCTTCTTCTCCACCTGGGTGATGCCCGAGGGGACGCCAACCACCATCCTGGGCTTTGATATCTTCCTCTCGTTGCTCACGACCTTGAGGAAGTACTTGATCATCGCCTTGGCCACGTCGAAGTCCGCGATGACCCCGTCCTTGAGGGGCCGTATGGCGCTGATGTTGGGAGGAGTCCTGCCGATATATTCCTTCGCCTCCTTACCGACGGCGATGACCTTTCCGGAGTTGTTATCGATGGCGACGACGGAAGGCTGGTTGAGGACGATGCCTTCCCCTTTCATGTATATCAGGGTGTTGGCGGTGCCAAGGTCCATTGCAAGGTGCGTGGAGAACATCCCGAACAAATTCTTGAAAAAACCCATCCCCCTTCCTCCTTATTCGATGAATTTTCGTATCTTCTTCTCTTCTATCCTGTCGAAAAGCTCCCAGAGGTCAGGCGAATCATCGGGGAAACTGACCGTTCCGAGCTCCACCACGCCCGCCCCCGCCGAGAGTCCCTGCTCGGCAAGGCTCCTGCCCACCGCGTGGTAGAGGAGCTTCATCATGTTCCGTGTTTCAAAGGTCTCGCCGCCCTTGAGAAGGACAAAGAAACGGCCTCCGCTCTTGCGGGCCACGAAGGCGTTCCCCCCGGCGCAGTACCGGATGACCTGACAGACCTTCCTCAGCAGGTCGTTCGTCCCTTCGGCGCCCATCTTCCTGTTGTAAAGGACCATGTTCCCCAGCTTCACGCTCAGGACGGAAAACCGCTGTTTCTTTCTGGCCATCGTCTCGACGACGTCGAGGAAGACGGGAAATTGCACGGCGCCCGTCACGGGATCGAAATCGCGTATTCTGTCCAGATGCTCGCGCATCCACCGGGCGGTGAAATACAGCGAAAGAAGGCTCGAAAGGTTTCTCAGCGCCCCTATGGCGCTTTCCTTGAGCTCCGCCTCGTTGAGGGACACAAAACCGATGACGCCGAAGGTCGTGTCCTCCGTTATGAGGGGAAAGCCGAAGAACTGCCGCGCCCTCACGGGTTCATTGGGAAAGAAGAGCGGCTTCTCCCTGAGGTACGCGCTGCCGTGGGGCAGGAGAAGCTCCCTGCCTCCCTCGAGCACCACGGAGGCGATGCTCTCCCCGCCGTGACATTCCTTCTTGATGGCGTCGCCGTTCTCGATCCCGGCGACATCGTGGATGACGAGACGTCCTTTTTTCTCCATGCCGATGAAGCAGAAGGTGCCTCCCGAGAGGCCCAGTATCTCCTCGAGCACGTCGGTCGTGGAGATCTTCGCCGTGTTGAGAGCGGAGAGGAGGCTGAGGATCCGTCTTTCGGCATAGAGCTCTTCCATGGTCTCTTCGGCGCTCAGGGCACGCCTCTCCTGCTCGATCTCTTCCTGAATGAGGGCCACGAAGGAGCCGAGTATCTTCTTTTCCTTGTCGGTGAACACATACTTCTTCTTGCTGTCGACGATGATAACGCCCTTCGTGTCCATGGGATAACCCATGAAGGACTTGATCCCCTCCCTGGCCCCGTAGTAGCCCAGGGCCTCTTCGTCCTTGTCGAAATTCGGTATGATGAGCGGGGCGTTGTGCTTTATCACCCAGCCGGGAAGGGTCCCCTCCACGGGGATGCTCTTCTTCTCGTCAAAGCTTTTCGCGAAGGTCACGGAAGAGACGCAGCTCAGCGACTCCCTTTCCCTCAGGTACAGGGCAACGGTGAACGCCTCGTAGATATTGAAGATAAGCTGCGATAACCTGTCTATCATTTTTATACCCGAATTATGTCACCAGCACCGGTCACTGTCAATTGATATCAACCATACTCCTCGAACCGGACCGAGTAGGGAAGCTCGAACTTCTGAAGGGCCCGGCAGAAACCGCACTCCCCGCCACCGGAGGGGTATCCGCAGACGGGGCAGAACCCCTCTTCCGACTCCGCGCCGGCCCTGCCGTCTTCATGCATCGTTTCCTTCACCCCGCGAAGCTCCTTCAGGTAACCCTTCACGAACATGAGCTTCGTTCCCGGGGAGGCCTCCTCGAGGCCGCCAAGGATCCCCTTGTACGTGATGGTCTTGGCGCCCTTCGAGAAGGGGCATTCCTCGTATATGTAATCGATGCCGGACATGATGGCGTATGCCGCCACCTCGCGCTCCGAGCACAGGAAGAAGGGCTTGGCCTTCCTCGACAGGTGCCCTTCCCGGGCATCGAGGGCGATGTCCTTCTTCCAGAGGTATTCCTTCTTCCAGTAAAGGATGTTGCCGAAGAGGGCGGCAGCCTCGTCATCAAGGTTGTGTCCGGTAAGCAGAAGGTTGTAGTCCTTGTCCATGCAGACCTTGTTCATGACGTAGCGCTTGATCATGCCGCATGCCGAACAGGGTGCCCGGCGCAGCCCCTTCGCCACCTCGCTGATGTTCCTGCCGAAAACGTCGGGGACATGAAAGATGTGGACCTTCCTGCCGATCCTGTCGGCCACGGCCTTTATCTTTTCCAGCGAGACGCGGGAGTAGTCGCCTATACCGAGGTCGACGTAGACGCCGTCGGCGGCGATGCCCATCTTCGTCAGCAGGAGCCACAGGGACAGGGAATCCTTCCCACCCGACACGGCCACGACGGGACGGTCAGTCTCACCGATGAGCCGGTAACGCCGGATGGTCGTGGCCACCCTTTTCTCAAAAAAAACAATGAAATGTGTGTCACAGAAGGCGGTCTTGTGAGACCGCAGGCTGATGCTTGCCGTCTGTCCGCATACCCTGCATTTCATCCGCCCGATACGACCCGTATGACCTTTACGTTATCGTCGGCACCGAGCCTGTGGTCTTCGGTGACGAGCCGGTTGTTCGCGACAACGAGATGGCCCTCCTGGCTGACATTGAGTTCCTGCAGGAGCCGGGACACGAGCATCGGCTTCTCAAAGACGTACTCTTTCCCTTCCCAGTTGACGTGCATGGCTAATTCTTTAGCACAACGATGGGGTGATGTCAAAAAGGCTCCGGGGACGGTATCGGCGCGGGCCGGTGTGATGAACGCACGGGAAGGCAGCCGGCCGCCCATTGATTCCGGGGATATCGTGCTTATATTTCAGACAAGATTTCGGATGTCACCCTATGAAGCAGGCCGCAGAAGGTTGTCCCCGGGGGCGAGATGGGCCACGAAGGGTCTGACATATACTGTCACGAGGTGAACATATGAACTGGGAGAAACTGACCATAAAGGCCCAGGAGGCCATCCAGGAGGCGCAGAAGAAGGCCGAGTCTCTGGGCCAGCAGAGCATCGAGAACGAGCACCTGCTCTTTGCCCTCATATCGCAGAAAGATGGGATCATACGGCCCATACTGGAAAAGCTCGGCGTCAAGGCGGACATGATAGCCCGCGACCTCGACCGCGAACTTGCCAAGATACCGCGCGTGGAAGGCGTGAGCCAGACCTATATATCGTCGCGCTTCAAGCAGACCCTCGACACGGCGTTCACGGAAGCGGAAAGGCTCAAGGACGAGTTCGTGAGCACCGAACACCTCCTCATCGGCATAGCCGACGGGAAGGATGGACCGGCGGCGGCCACTCTCAGGATATACGGCATAACAAAGGACAGCATCTACGCGGTCCTCAAAGACTTGAGGGGCACCCAGCGGGTGACCGACCAGGCCCCGGAGGAAAAATACCAGGCGCTCCAGCGCTACTGCCGGGACCTGACGGAAGAGGCCCGCAAGGGCAAGCTTGACCCCGTCATCGGCCGCGACGAGGAGGTCCGCAGGGTCATGCAGGTCCTGTCGCGCAGGACAAAGAACAACCCTGTCATCATCGGCGAGCCCGGCGTGGGCAAGACGGCCATCGTGGAAGGTCTCGCCCAGAGGATCATATCCGGAGATATCCCGGAGACCTTGAAGAACAAGCGCGTCCTCTCCCTCGACCTGGGTTCCCTGCTCGCGGGAGCGAAGTACCGTGGTGAGTTCGAGGACAGGCTCAAGGCCGTCCTCAAAGAGATCGACGAGGCGGCGGGGACTATCGTCCTGTTTATCGATGAGCTCCACACCATCGTCGGCGCCGGGGGCGCGCAGGGCGCGGTCGACGCGTCGAATATGCTCAAACCGGCCCTCGCCCGGGGCGAGTTGCGCTGCATAGGCGCCACGACCCTCGACGAGTACCGGAAGTACATCGAAAAGGACGCCGCCCTGGAGCGTCGTTTCCAGCCGGTCTACGTGGGTGAGCCCTCCGTCGAGGAAACGATCGCCATACTGAGGGGCCTCAAGGAGAAATATGAGCTCCATCATGGCGTCGTCATAAAGGACCCCGCCCTCATCGCGGCGGCGACTCTTTCTCATCGCTATATCACCGACAGGTTCCTCCCCGACAAGGCCATCGACCTCGTGGACGAAGCGTCATCGCGGCTGCGCATGGAGATAGACAGCGTTCCCACCGAGATCGATGAGATCGAACGGAAGATCATCCAGTCCCAGATCGAGATCGAGGCGCTGAAGAAGGAAAAGGACGAGGCGTCGAGGGAGCGCAGGAAGAAGCTCGAGGATGAACTCGCCGAGCTGAAAAAGGACGTGCAGGAAAAACGCGGGCACTGGGAGAAGGAGAAGGCCCTTATCACGGGCATCTCCGAAACAAAGGAGAAGATCGACCAGGCGAGGACGCAGGCCGACGACCTGGAGCGCAGGGGAGATTTTGGACGGGTCGCGGAGATCCGATACGGCACCATATCCTCCCTGGAGCAGGAACTGAAGCAGAGGAACGACGAGCTCGCCGCCCTCCAGAAAGGAAAGAAGATGCTCAAGGAGGAGGTCGATGAAGAGGACATAGCCCGCGTCGTCTCCAAGTGGACGGGCATCCCGGTCTCCAAGATGCTCGAAGGGGAGATGGACAAGCTCGTGCATATGGAAGACAACATCCACAAGCGCGTCATCGGACAGGATGAGGCCATCGGCGCCGTCGCGAACACCATCCGGCGCGCCCGGGCGGGGCTTCAGGACCCCAACCGGCCCCTGGGGTCATTCCTCTTCCTCGGCCCCACGGGTGTCGGCAAGACGGAGCTGGCGCGGGCCCTCGCGGAATTCCTCTTCGATGACGAGCAGGCCATAGTACGCATCGACATGAGCGAATTCATGGAGAAGCACTCCGTGTCCCGTCTCATCGGAGCTCCTCCGGGATACGTGGGATACGAGGAGGGCGGCTACCTCACCGAGGCGGTCCGCAGGCGTCCCTATTCCATCATCCTCCTCGACGAGGTCGAGAAGGCCCACCCCGAGGTCTTTAACGTCCTTCTCCAGGTCCTCGACGACGGCCGTCTCACCGACGGCCAGGGCCGCACGGTGGATTTCAAGAACTCCGTCATCATCATGACGTCCAACATCGGCAGCCAGTGGATAACGGACCTCACCGACAGGGATTACGACGAGATGAGGGACCGCGTCAGCGAAGCGGTGAAGGCCCACTTCAAACCGGAGTTCGTGAACCGCATCGACGACATAATCATCTTCCGCGGCCTGTCTCCGGACAACATCAAAGAGATCGTCAAGCTGCAGCTCGACCTGATGGCGAAAAGGGCCCTCGAACGCAACATGGAGCTTGTCTTCACCAGCAAGCTCGAGGAAATGATATCCAGAGAAGGCTACGACCCGGCCTTCGGCGCGCGTCCTCTCAAGCGCCTGATCCAGAAGAAGATACAGGACGCGCTGGCGCTCATGATCCTCAAGGGCGAGGTCAGGGAAGGCGACACCGTGAAGGTGGACGTCGATGGAAAGGGCAACGTGGTTTTCAAGAAATAAGCTTCATACGAAGGGCCGGGGTTGCCGCGCTTAAGGCCCCGGCCCTCCCCCCAAAGTTTGTCTTGACTTTTTTTCCGCATAGTTGATATAAAAGGGTTGCTGTAGGCGCTTAGCTCAGTGGGAGAGCGCTACCTTGACGCGGTAGAGGTCAGGGGTTCAATAC
>JAAYAK010000225.1 GCA_012719415.1 Syntrophorhabdus sp. | reverse complement strand
CTTCGGTTTGGCCGGAAGGCCTGACGCCAAGGTTCTCCCCGAGTACCTCCCGGCAGCGGCGGTAGGTCTTTGCGGCCTCGGCGTTGTTGCCGAGGTGGCGGTGGCAGACCATGAGGCGCTGGTAGAACACCTCCGCGAGCTGGTCCATTTCCACGCCTTTCCTGTAATGCTCAACCGCTTTTTCCCATTGGCCGGCCTCTTCGAGAGAACGGCCCGTTGTGACGATGGCACGGAGAAGGCCGTTCTTGAGCATCTCCCTCCTGTGGGTGGTGAAGGCGAGGCCGGTGTCCGACGGAAGAAAGGGTCCTTTGTAGAGGCTGGTGGCCGTCTCGCAGAGCACCGCTGCCTCCCGTTGTCCCGAGCTTCTGATCCTCTCCAGCACATTTTCCAGTACCAGGCTGTCAACGCGGCAGAAGAGGGGATCGATGCTGATCTGTCCGCCGCTGTATCTGATATGGTTCCCCGGGCCAAGGAGCTGGCGCAGACGGCTCAATGTCACCTCGAAGGACTTCCGGGCGAGGTCGCCTTCCGTGTCGGGCCAGAGCATGTCCGTGACCTCTTCCGCGGACACGTTGGTTCCCCCGAAGGCGATGACGGCCTTGAGCATTTCGAGAGGTTTTTTTTGGACCTTCCCCGAGAAGACCACCGCCTCGTCGTTCTTGCGTATCTCGAAACGCCCGAGGGTGTATACCTTGACCGGATAGGGCCAATTTTCGGTCGAAAGGGCCGGATCGCCAGGAGAGACAGGGGGTACGAGGCCAAGCCTCCTGATAAGCCCCTGCACGTATTCGGGCTCCAGTTCATGCTCCAGCGCCTTGGCGCAGAGAGTGCTCATGAGGTCGGGTTGATAGAATTCGAGATGGGCGTACCCGTTCTTCCTGCCAAGTTCAAGGGCACGGCGAAGGAGCGGCAACCCTTTCCTGTTGTCACCTTCCCTGAAAAGGAAGTACGCCTCCACGAGAAGGCTGTACCACTCGATGGCCTGGCTTTTCATCTTTTGGCCTATCCGGTGGGCCGTGCGGACATGGGTCCCGGCGTCGGCGGTGTTGCCCGCAAGGAATCGGGCCTGCGCCATGCCGATATGCCACAGGGCCTGATAATAAGGATTGCCCATCCTGTCCGCCCTTGCCGTTATCGCCTCGAGGTTCTCGATGGCAAGGGACGGGTTTCCATCGAGGATCGCCAGCCACGCCGCATTAACGTGGTAGAAGAAGATGTCCAGCGATCTCCCCCCGGCAAAGGCGGTCTTCATCTGGTTCTGAAGCGAGACGGAGGCACTCTCGAGATTGCCGGCGGCCATCTCGGCCGCCGCCCGGAAGCTCCACAGCAGGGAATCGAAAATGTGCACCCCGCTTTCCCGGGATACCCGAAGCCCCTCCGAGAGCGTCTCCAGTGCCGGTTTGTAGCCGGCCGTAACCCAGTAGTGAATTCCCTTCATCAGGTCGATGCAGACGACGGCCAGAGGGGATGCCTTTTTATGAAGGACGAGAGCCTGCGCGTCCTCGAGAAGAACGGCGTTCTTGTGGTAATCGCCCTTCCAGAGATGGTAGACGCTGATAAAGAATATCGTGTCCAGGTGATCCTCCGGTGACGGGTCCGCCTGAAGAAGCTCCATGACGCGCCTTGTCCAGCGGAGTATCTCCCCGGGCTTGTCGGTCTTTCTCAGGATAAGAGCTATGAGCATTCGGGAGGACGCCATGAGGTCCGCCTCCCTCGTGGGGAAGAAAGGATACTCTCTCCTGAGTTCCTCGAAGACGCCGAAGCAGTCATCGAAACGCTTCCACTCATCGAGCTCAAAGCCGTACGTGTCGACGATACGGGCCCAGCAGAGGTACTGGCCCGCGGCGTCATCGGCGGCCTTGAAGGCCGCCAGCGCCTTTTCAAGGACATCCCTGGCGAGGGACACATCGAAAGGGAAGAAGCACATCGCCTTCCAATAGAGAAGCCAGGGGTTGCCCGCGGCCATCTCGGCGGGAATGCCCGCTATCCATTCGGCCACCGTCCTGTTCCTGCCCTGTTTCAAAAGCTCGCGGGTGTGGCGGATGACCATCCGGGCGAGGTACTGTCCCTCTGAAGCATCGAGATAGAGTCTCGCCGCGTCCTCGGTCTGTCCGAGGTCTTCCATGAGCAGCGCCGCCTCCTTCCGGATCGCGGCGAGCTCGTCGGGCGTGTGTCTCATCTTCGACCGGTTGAGAAGGAATTCCTTGAAGAGAGGGTGAAACCGATAGCCCTGCCCGTCTCCGGAAAGCCTTTCCGTGAAATAGTTGTGGCGGTTCAGCATGGAAAGTATCTGTCCCGCGTGACCCGCTTTTGTGAGCCTTTCCGCGAGGGGGACGCTGAGAGTGGGAAGAAAGACGGTCTTGAGCAGGAAGTCCTGAACACCGCTGTCGGCCTTGTCGAATATCTCCCCCGCAAAGTAGTCGAACACCCTGTCGTAACCGGTATCAGGCGACGACAGGGTCACTCCGCCTTCAAGCCTTGTCCTTTCAAGCATCAGGATGATCCCTGCTGCCCAGCCCTCGGCGTTCTTATGCATTGTCCGTATGGACGTGTCGTCAAGGCCAGGGATGTGTCCCCTGACGAGTTCCTTCGACTCGCCGAAGGTGAAGCGCACCTCGTCGTACCCGATGAGGGTGACCCTGCCGTTCGCGTCGAGACGGACAATCTGCGGCGGAGGTTTCCCGCGACTCACTATGACAACGTGGATGCCGTCCGGAACTATGTCGAGGCCGCCGGCGATGATGTCGTGAAAGGGAGAGTCCGATGGCACGTCCTGATAGTTGTCGAGGACGATGACAAAGCCCGGGTCGGCATTCTTTGATGCCCGGGGCGACCGCCCGCCTGACAGACCCGCGATGCGGTTGTAGAGGGCCTCGAAATACCGTCTGGCGAAGGTGTTCATGCCCGGAAGGTACTCCGGCGTGAGGAGCGGCAACTGCCTCCTGCGGCGGGGTGCCGCGTTCCCGGCCGCAAGCCCCATGTAATAGAAGAATGTCGCCGGGTCCGAGTCCCCTTCATCACATTGGTACCAGATGCACGGCGATCCGCGTGAATCGAGATAGCTTGAAACAAGGGTCGTCTTGCCCGAACCGGCAGGGGAAGACAGCCAGATGACGGGTTTTTTCATGGCGGCGTCCAGGACACCGAAAAGCCTCGAACGCTCGACGACCCCCGACAGACGCGGACGGGTTATCTTGACCGACACCGCTTTTTTTACCATGTTGTTTGCAAACCCCGGACATAGTGTACCCTGTTTACAGGGCAAGAACAATAGAGGAACGTGACGAGGGTTCTGCTATATCTCTATCCTGGTGGTGACCCCGTGGAGCTTGTTGGAGGGAAGGTCATGGAACTGGACGAAGGGCGGCGCCAACCTCTTCATGATGGAGAACATCTTCCACAGCACGTTTCTCGTATAGATCTCCTCGAGCCCGTAAAAGATCCCCTTCTCATAGACTATGCCGGCGTTTTTCAATATCTGTCCTATGTCGACCACTTCCATGTAACCCATCTGTATCTCGAAGGACCGTAAGCCCGGGGCGAGGTCCTCCTTGAAGAAACTCGTGAGTCCGAAGGGCTCATTGAGGGTCACGATGGACACCAGGATGTTCTCCTCATAGACGATGTTGTTCATGAACATGGTGTGCACTATGTAGGCCGGGATCTTCTTCGTGGTGCGGGCAAAGAAGAGACCGGTACCTTTTATCTTGTTGACCGTCTCGTAGACTTCATTGTAGCTGTGAAGAAAGACATCGAGTGTCAAGGGACGGACACTGCGGTAGAGTTTTCTCTGGCCGGCCGTGTAGATGAGGATCATGGCGAGGGGAACGGCGGCAATGACGAGCGACCAGTAACCCCCGTGGGGTATCTTGTACACGTTGGACGTCAGGAAGACAACGTCGACGAGGGTGACGAGGAATGCCACCAGGGATTTCCAGTAGTTCTTTCTCAGCCAGAATATGGAGGTAATGAGTATCCCTGTGATCGTCATATCGCCGGTGACGGCGAGGCCGTACGCGGCGGCAAGCTCCTTTGACTCCCCGAACTGGAACATTACGAGGAGGACGGACAGGAGCAGGAACCAGTTGACGAATCCTATGTATATCTGGGACCTCAATTCCGGCGATGTGTACTCGACCCGGAACATGGGCATGAGCCGCGTGTTGATACCCTGGTAGACGATGGAGAACATGCCGCTGATTATCGCCTGAGAGGCGATGATGGTTGCCAGGATGGAGAGGACAAGAAAGGGCATGTAGAGCAGGAAGGACTGGTGGAATATCATGCCGAAGAGGATCGCCTTGGACTCGGCGGGGTGGCTCAGTATGAAAGCGCCCTGACCCAGGTAGTTCAGCACAAGGGCGAGGAAAACGAAATACCACGCCCGGATGATGGGCTTTCTTCCCAGGTGGCCCATATCGGCATAGAGTGTTTCTCCTCCCGTCGCGCAGAG